>NZ_JBEZGK010000006.1:152322-236132 GCF_040649935.1 Micromonospora sp. NPDC048842
ACACCAAGCACGGCCGGCCGCTGACACCACGCACGACCAACGGCGACACCAGGCACGACCGGCCGCTGACACCACGCACGACCAACGGCGACACCAGGCACGACCGGCCGCTGACACCACGCACGACCAACGGCGACACCAAGCACGACCGGCCGCTGACACCACGCACGACCAACGGCGACACCAGGCACGACCAACGGCGACACCAGGCACGGCCGGGCGGTGGCGATGAAGCCGGACCTGATCGTCTACACGGCCGACACGGCGCAGCCCGCCCACGGCCGGGCGGGTCTAGAGGGTCTGCACTGTGGCGATGCGTTCCTCAAGCTGCTCGATGGTGGCCTGGGCGCTCGGCGGGCCACCGCAGAGCCGGCGCAGCTCGGCATGGATCTTGCCGTGCGGTTGGCCGGTGCGGTGGTGTCGGGCGGCCACCAGAGCGTTCAGTTGGCGCCGGAGCGCCACGCGACGCTGGGCGGCGCTCATGGGTGCGGGTGGCGCTGCCGTGGCCGCAGCGGCCGGCTGAGCGGCCCCGTCGGCCGTACGACGGCGTTGGGCGGCCAACTGTGCGGCCTGTCGCTTGGTCAGCAGCAGCGAGACCTGGTCGGCGGTGAGCAGACCGGGCAGGCCAAGGTATTCCTCTTCCTCGGGGGTCCCGGCCTGGGCCGCGGTGCCGAACGACGCGCCGTCGAAGATCACCTGGTCCAGCTCGGCGGTGGCCGAGAGCGCCGCGAACCGCTTCTCCAGTTCCCCGCTGGCCTGGTCGTCGCGCTGCGCGCGTTCCAACAGGTCGTCGTCGAAACCGTCGGCTTCCTTGGGTTTACCGAGTACGTGGTCGCGCTCGGTTTCCATCTCGCTGGCCAACCCGAGCAGGTGCGGCACGCTGGGCAGGAACACCGACGCGGTCTCCCCGGACCGGCGGGCCCGCACGAACCGGCCGATCGCCTGAGCGAAGTAGAGCGGCGTGCTGGCGCTGGTGGCGTAGACCCCGACCGCCAGTCGCGGGATGTCGACCCCCTCGGACACCATCCGCACCGCTACCAACCACCGCTGGTCGGACGCCGCGAACGTCGCGATCCGGGCGGACGCGCCCTGGTCGTCGGAGAGCACCACGGCGGCCTTCTCGCCGGTCACCTGCTCGATCAGCTTGGCGTACGAGCGGGCGGTCTGCTGGTCGGTGGCGATGATCAGACCACCGGCGTCGGCCATGCCCGCGTTGCGCAGCACTGTGAGTCGGGCGTCGGCGGCCCGCAGCACCTGCGGCATCCAGTCGCCGGCGGGGTCCAGGGCGGTACGCCAGGCCTGCGCCACCAGGTCCTGGGTCATCGGCTCGCCCAGCCGGGCCGCCAGCTCCTCCCCCGCGTTGGTACGCCAGCGGGTCTCCCCGGAGTACGCCAGGAAGAGCACCGGCCGGACCACGCCGTCGCGCAGCGCGTCGGAGTAGCCGTACACCGAGTCGGCGCGGGAGCGCAGCAGCCCGTCCCCGCCCCGCTCGTAGCTGACGAACGGGATCGGGTTGTCGTCGGAGCGGAACGGTGTCCCGGTGAGCATCAGCCGGCGTACGGCGGGTTCGAAGGCGTTCTTCACCCCGTCGCCCCAGGACCGGGAGTCGCCGGCGTGGTGGATCTCGTCGAGGATGACCAGGGTCCGTCGGGTC
Source organism: Micromonospora sp. NPDC048842 (assembly GCF_040649935.1). NCBI lineage: Bacteria > Bacillati > Actinomycetota > Actinomycetes > Micromonosporales > Micromonosporaceae > Micromonospora > Micromonospora sp. NPDC048842. The sequence continues at coordinate 153,977 of NZ_JBEZGK010000006.1, forward strand.
ATGGTGCGTCGCCGGTGCACCTGCGGGGCCATCCCCACCTGCGCGTAGGTGACCACAGCGCCGTGGAAGTCGGCCGCGGAGTGCAGGTCGGCGTTGCGGAAGGCGGCGTCGAGTTGGATGCCCACCCGGGCCGCGGCGTCAGACCACTGGTTCTTCAGGTGCTCGGTCGGCGCGACCACGGTGACCGCCTCGATGGTGCCGTCACCGAGCAGCTCGGCCGCGATCCGCAGGGCGAAGGTGGTCTTGCCGGCGCCGGGCGTGGCGACCGCGGTGAAGTCCTCACTGCGGCGACGCAGGTACTCCACCAGGGCCTTGCGCTGCCAGGCGCGTAGCGCCGGGAACGTCTCGAGCACCGGCGTCCGGGCTGCCACGCGAAGCTCCTCTCCGACCGCACGATGGCGGACCCCGGGCGAGGGCCACGAGGATCCGCCGCCCATGAAAACGCCTCCGCGCAGAAGCTGCCGCGAAGGCCGACTCAGCATAACCAGCACGGGCCGTCGGGCCCAGGCGACGCCACGCTGGTCACAATCCCGCACCCAAACGAACAGCGGCCCGACCGTCTCACCACTCGCGGTCGGTGCGTGGATCCGCCCCTTCGGCGCGCGGCGGGCGCAGTGTGGCCACCGGCGCGGACCAGCGTCGACGCAGCGCGATCAGGCGTAGCCCGAAGACCAGGACGGCGGCTGCGGTGAGCGGCGCGGGGCCGGTCTGCCCGGTGACGTACAGGAGCACCACCAGGATCGAACCGGCCAGCGCGGCCAGCGCATAGATCTCCCGGCGCAGCACGACCGGGATCTCGGCGGTGAGCAGGTCGCGGCCGAGCCCGCCGCCGATCGCGGTGAGCATGCCGATCAGGCAGGCGCCGACCGCCGGTACCCGGGCGTCGAGCGCCTTGAGCGTGCCGGTGACTGTGAACAGCGCCAGGCCGGCCGCGTCCAGCACCAGCACTGTGGTGCGCAGTCGGGCCAGTTGCGGGTGCAGCCAGAAGACGGCGAGTGCGGTGATCGCGGCGGTGGCGACGTACCGCCAGTCGGCGAAGGCCAGCGGCGGCACCTCGTCGATGACCAGGTCCCGGAAGATCCCACCGCCGAGGGCGGCCACGAAGCCGACGAACGCGACGCCGAACAGGTCCAGTCGCTTGGCCACCGCCGCCGAGGCCCCGGACGCGGCGAACACCGCCACCCCGGTCAGGTCGGCGAGGAGCAGGGCGGTGGAGGTGGTCACCGCCGCAGGCTACGTCGCCGGCCGGAGCACCGGCCGAGGTTCACTCACGGTACGAGTCGTAGATCTCCTTGCACTTGGGGCAGACCGGTGAACCCGGCTTGGCCGCCTTGGTGACCGGGAAGGTCTCGCCGCAGAGAGCGACGACGAAAGTGCCCATGACGGCGCTCTCGGCGATCTTCTCCTTGCGGACGTAATGGAACATCTCGGGACCGGTATCGGCGTCCTTCAGCTCCGGACGCTCGAGAACCTCTGTGCTCACGTCTGCACCTCCAACCGACAAGTTTGGCAGGTCATCACGGCCGGGTCCACTTGAGGCCGGCCGAGGCTCCACCCCGTACGGTGCCCGTGTGACTGACTTTCACATCAGCTACGGCACCGAGGTCGCCGAAGCGCTGCGCGACGGCCGGCCCGTCGTCGCCCTGGAGAGCACCATCGTCTCGCACGGTCTGCCCCGACCGGAGAACCTGCGCGTGGCCAGGGAGATCGAGCGGACGGTTCGGGACGCCGGGGCCGTTCCGGCGACGATCGGCATGATCGCCGGCAAGCTGGTGGTCGGCCTGGACGACGCCCAGCTGACCCGGCTGGCCACCGTCGACGGCGTGACCAAGCTCTCCGTCCGCGACCTCGCTGTGGCCGCCGCGACCGGCGCGGACGGGGCGACCACGGTGGCCGCTACCAGCGCGGTGGCCGCAGCCGCCGGCATCGGCGTGTTCGCCACGGGCGGGCTGGGCGGGGTGCACCGGGAGGCCGCGCACACCTTCGACGAGTCGGCGGACCTGGTCACCCTGGCGCAGACCCCGATCGCGGTGGTCTGCGCCGGAGTCAAGTCGATCCTCGACGTGGGCGCGACGCTGGAGCGCCTGGAGACCCTCGGGGTCGCTGTGGTCGGTTACCGCACCCGCCGGTTCCCCGGCTTCTACCTGACCGACGCCGGCTTCGACCTGGACTGGTCGGTGGACTCGCCGGAGCAGGTCGCCGCCGTGCTCGCCGCCCGCGACGAGCACGCCGTGCACACCGGCGGGCTGCTCATCGCCAACCCGCTGCCGGTCGACGAGCAGCTCGACCCGGAGCTGCACGACCGGACGCTCACCGAGGGCCTGGCCCTGCTGGAGCGGGACGGGATCACCGGAAAGGCCGTCACCCCGTACCTGCTCGCGCACTTCCACTCGGCCACCGAGGGCGCGAGCCTGGCGGTGAACGTGCGGATCATCCTGCGCAACGCCGACCTGGCCGCGCGGATCGCGGTCGCCTCGGTGGCCCGCGGCACCGCCGTCCCGGCATGACCCGACCGGCCCGGATGGTCGTCGTCGGGGACGTGATCACCGACGTGGTCGCCGTGTTGTCCGGGCCGCTCGCGGCCGGCTCGGACACCGGGGCGGCAATCAGTCTCGGCGGCGGCGGTCAGGCGGCCAACACCGCCGCCTGGATCGCCGCGCAGCGGGTGGACGTCACGCTCGTCGGGGCCGTCGGTCACGACGACGCCGGGCGGGACCGGGTGGCCGAGCTGGAGCGGGCGGGCGTCGACTGCGCCATCGAGCGGGTCGAGGGTGCCTCGACCGGCACTGTCATCGTGTTGGCCGCCGACGACGAGCGCACCATGGTCAGCCAGCGGGGCGCGAACCTGCGGCTGAGCGCCGCGCACGTCGAGCAGGCCCTCGCGGCGGCGCCCGACGCTGGGCATCTGCACCTGTCCGCGTACACCCTGTTGGACGCGGAGTCGCGCGGCGCGGGGCTGCGGGCGTTGGCCGCCGCCCGCGAGCGCGGGCTGACCATCAGCGTCGACGCGGCCTCCGCGGCGCCGTTGCGGCGGGTCGGCGCGGCGGCGTTCCTGAGTTGGGTACGGGACATCGACCTGCTCCTGGTCAACGCGGACGAGGCCACGGTGCTGGCCGGCGGCCTGGACCCGGCGGCGCAGGGGCGGGTGCTGTCGGCGACGGCTCGGCGGGTGGTGGTGAAGCGCGGCGCGGCCGGCGCGGTCTGGGTGGACCGCACCACGCCGGTCTGCGTGGCTCCGGCCAGCAGGGTGGCGGTGGTGGACGTCACGGGCGCTGGCGACGCGTTCGCGGCCGGTCTGCTCACCGCGTGGCTCGCCGGAGCCACCCCGACCGCGGCACTGAGCCGCGCCACCGACCTGGGCGCGCTTGCCGTCTCCACCGCCGGGGCTCGGCCACAGGCGTAGCGGCCGTCACCCGGCCACAGCCCCGACTGCTCGAACCCTGGCCCGTTCGCGGGTCAGGGTTCGACGTCGATGACCTTGTGTGGGCGCTCCTCGGCGGTGAGGCTCATCGGCGGGGTGTCGTCCTGTTGGCGGGGGTGGAACCGGTTGGCCAGCCGGTGCTCTTCCTTCGGCGGCCGGTCGTTGGCCAGCAGCACGGCCAGCCAGGGGATGAGCACCATGCCGAGGCCGCACAGAGGCAGCCAGAGCCAGAGCAGTGGGGCGTTCGCACCGACCAGGATCGCGCCGACGATGATGCACAGCACCCGGATGCCCATCATCAGGACATAGCGGCGCTGGCGACTGTTGAGCTGATCGTCCTGGCTGCGCGAGGCGTCGGTGATCAGAATCGGCTGGTACGCCTGACGCTTCACCATGGACCTCCTCGAGGGGGTTACGCCTCATCCTGTCACCGCAGGTCCGTGATCAGCGAACTTCGACTCATCCCGCCGCGTGTTACGCGCGTGGTACGCTCCGCGATGTGGGCAGCAGGTTCAGCTTCACCGACGAGGCGTTGGCCAACCTGAGGGTCTACGACGTCACACCCGGGGAAGTCTGGGAAGCGCTGCACAGCGCCCGACGGGTCATCCGTCATCTGGGTGACGACGTGATGGTGGTCTACGCCGCCGCCCGCCGGGGCCGCAGGCTGGCGATTCTGCTCGCCGAGGCCGATGGCACCGACAACGACTGGGACATTCTCTCCGCCCGCGAGTTGAGCGACGTCGAGTCCAAGCGCTACGACGAGGCCGTGCGGAGATCTCGGTAGATGAGGAGGCCGTGACGATGCACCGTAACGACGCGACCAAGCAGTTCCACGGTGGCGGCGAGCGAATCGCCGAGCTGATCGACGAGAGCCCGGCGGCGGAGCTACCCACCCCCGACAGCGACGTGCCGATGGTGAGCCGCTCGGTGCGGCTGCCACTGGACACCTACGAGCGGGTTCGCGCCGCCGCCGACGCGCGGGGCATCGGGGTCACCACGCTGATGCGCCAGTGGATCGAGGCCGGCCTGGCCGACCTCGACGACTCGGCGACCGTTTCGCTGGCCGACGTCCGACGCGCGCTGGCCTCGCTGGCGCACCCCACCGCCGCCTGAGCAGACCGCCCCGCACCAGGCCGGTCGGTCAGCCGCCGGCGGTCTTCGCCTTGGCAGCCGCCTTCATCTGCTGCTTGAACTCCCGCACCCGACGCAGCGAATCGGCGTCGGTGACGTCGGCCACCGACCGGTACGCGCCCGGGTCGCCGTAGTCTCCGGCCGCCTTCCGCCAGTCCTGCGGGGTCACCCCGAACCGCTTGCCGAGCAGGGCCACGAAGATCTGTGCCTTCTGCTTGCCGAAGCCGGGCAGCGCGGAGACCCGGCGCAGCAGTTCCGGTCCGTCGGCGACCTCGGCCCAGAGCAGCGTCGCGTCACCGTCGTACCGCTCCACCAGCACCTGGCAGACCTCCTGCACCCGGGCCGCCATGGCCTTGGGAAACCGGTGCAACGCGGGCGGCTGGGCGAAGAGCGCGACCAGGGCCTCCGGGTCGTACCCGGCCAGCTCCGCCGCGTCCAGCTCATGACCGAGCCGCTGCTGAAGCACGTACGGCGAGGAGAACGCCTTCTCCATCGGAATCTGTTGGTCCAAGACCATGCCGAGCAGCAGCGCCAGCGGGCTGCGCTCCAGCAGCCGGTTGGCCTCCGGGTCGATGGGCAGCACAAGCGTCATGCGGACCATCCTGCCTGGCGTACCGAGCCGGACGGACACCGACGCTCCGATCGTCCAGGGCAGGTGGCGCCCGCATGCCACGCTCGACGCCATGTTGTGGAGCGCCCCGCCCGGTTCCCCGTACCACCGGCTCGGCCGCACCGAGCGGCACCGCTGGTGGCGGCCTCTGGTCGGCACCGTCGCGCTGGTCGTCTCGGCGTTGGTGATCGTCTGCCTGCTCTTCGGCGTCGCCGCCGTCGTGGCCGAGCTCACCGACCGCCCGTACGACGCCGACGGGCTGCCGACCTTCGGCCCGATTCCGGACACCGCGCTGCTGATCGCCTCGCTGGCACTGCTGCTCCCACTGCTGTTCGGCGCCGCCTGGCTCGTGCAGCGCCGACCCGCCGGCACGCTCTCCTCGGTGCTCGGCCGACTGCGGTGGAGTTGGCTCGGCCGCTGCCTGCTGATCGCCACACCGCTGATCATCGTCATGCTGGTCGGCGCGGGACTCCTGCTCAGTCTGACCGGCGAGAGCGCGATACCCGCCCCGGACACGTGGGTGGGTTTGCCGGAATTCGCCGCCGGGCTGCTGATGGTCCTCCTGCTGGTGCCGTTCCAGGCCGCCGCGGAGGAGTACGCCTTCCGCGGCTGGCTGTTGCAGGCCGTCGGCGCGTACCTGCGCACGCCCTGGCCCGGGATCGCCCTCCAGGCGGTGCTCTTCGCCGCCGCGCACGGTTGGGGCAGCGGCTGGGGTTTCCTGGACCTGGCCTTCATGGGCGTGTTGTTCGGCTGGCTGACGGTGCGAACCGGCGGGCTCGAGGCCGCGATCGCGCTGCACGTGGTGAACAATCTGTTCGCCTTCACCCTGGCGGCGGCGTTCGGCGGGCTCAGCGCCGACGAGACGATGGCCGACGCCCCGTGGCAGGTCATCGTCGTCGACGTGTTGGCCCTGTCGGCGTACGCCCTGGTCGTCGACCGGTTGGCCGCGCGTCGGGGGCTGGCGACAGTCGTACCGCCGGCCCTGGTCGTGGCGGTGCCCGGCGCGCCCTCGGCCCCGACCGGTGCGCAGCCGAGGCTGCCGGGCGTGGGGGTCGAATCTCGCGGGTGATGCTGGCTTCCTCCGCGACGGCAGGCAGGATGTCGGGGTGGACGAACACGACATGCTGCTCTCCCCCGCCGGTGTCGACGCGCTGCGGGCCGCGCTGACCCAGAACGGGTTCACCAGCCACGGCATCGCCGAGCGGCTGGGCGCCCAGGCGACCGCGGCGGTCGCCCGCAACGACTACCGGGCCGCGCTGCGCGCCACCGAGGACGGCGACCCGCTCGGCACCCTGATCCGGCTGTTCATCTGCGCCCAGACCGAGTCGGAGGCGGCGGTGACCGCCGCGCTGGCGCCGCTGAGCCTGGCCGAGGCCCTCGCGGGCGGGCTGGTCGAGCGGTACGGCGCCGGCCTGCGTGCCGGCGTCGACCTGGAGCCGTACGGCGAGGACTGGTGGGTGCTCGCCGACGTGCCGGCCAGCGCCCGCCCGGGTCGTCCGTTGCACGCCGAGCACGTCCTCGGCGTCGGCGGGGCAACCCACACCCTGATCGGCGCGACCATGCGCCGGCCGGTCGACACCGCGCTGGACCTGGGCACCGGCTCCGGCATCCAGGCCCTGCACCTGGGCACCCACGCCAGGTCGGTGACCGCCACCGACCTCTCCGAGCGGGCGCTGCGCTTCGCCGCGACCACCGCCGCCCTCAACGGTCAGGACTGGGAGCTGCTCCGCGGCGACCTGGTCGCCCCGGTGGCCGGTCGGCGGTTCGACCTGGTGGTGAGCAACCCACCGTTCGTGGTCGGCCCGGGTACGACCACGCACGTGTACCGCGACTCCGGCCGGGTCGGTGACGCGATCGGCGCCGAACTGGCCGCCGCCGCCCCGGGCCTGCTCACCGAGGGCGGCACCATGCAGTACCTGGCGAACTGGGTGCACGTCGCGGGCGAGGAGTGGGACGAGCGGGTGGCTGGCTGGTTCGCCGGGACCGGCCTGGACGCCTGGGTGATCCAGCGCGAGGTGGCCGACCCGATGGCGTACGTCGACCTGTGGCTCACCGACGTCGGCGAGACCGCCGACCCGCAACGGATGGCCGCCTGGCTGGACTGGTTCGACGCGCACAAGGTGGAGGGCATCGGCTTCGGCATCGTGTCACTGCGTCGGAGTGGGCACGCCGACCCGGTGGTCCGGGTGGAAGATCTGCGCCAGCGGGTGCAGCCACCGCTGGGCGACCGGGTCGCCGCCTGGTTCGACCGCCAGGACTTTCTCCGGGTACGCGACACCGAGGCGTTGCTCGCCGAGCGCTACCGGGCCGCCGAGGGCCTCCAACTGCGACAGGAGGCCACCATGGGCGACGAGGGCTGGGGGGTGGACCGGCAGGTCCTCGCGATGCCGCACGGCCTGCGCTGGACCGAGGAGATCGACCCGCTGGTGCTGGCGCTGGTCGGTGGCGCCGACGGCCGGCTGCCGCTGCGTGACCAGCTCGCCCTGCTGGCCGCCGCGCACGACGTCGAGCCCGACGAGATGGCCGAGGCCGCCGGCCCGATCGTGGCGCACCTGGTGGAGCGCGGCTTCATCGAGCCGGTGAGCGCCTGATGCGAGCGGTGGTGCAGACCGTTGGGCGGGCCAGCGTGACGGTGGACGGCGAGGTGGTCGGCGCCATCGAGAGCGGCCTGCTGGTGTTGCTCGGGGTGACCCACACCGACACCGCGGACACCGCTCAGACGATGGCCCGCAAGGTGCACGAGGTGCGCATCCTGGACGGTGAGCGGTCCGCCGCCGACACCGGCGCGCCGATCCTGGTGGTCAGCCAGTTCACCCTCTACGGCGACACCCGCAAGGGCCGCCGACCGAGCTGGACCGCCGCCGCCCCCGCCGAGGTCGCCGAGCCACTGGTGACAGCGGTGGTCGACGCCCTACGCGAACGCGGTGCGAAGGTCGAGACCGGTCGCTTCCGCACCCACATGCTCGTGGAAAGCACCAACGTAGGACCCCAAACCCTCCTCCTAGACCTCTAACCCCACCCCCGCCTCTGTTGATCACAAAGTTATCGCCACGACACGCCGGGGCGGCGGGCAACAACTTCATGATCAACGGACGGGGAGTCCGGTGGGGTGGGTGGGGTTAGGAGAAGAGGCCTCGACGGGTTAGCGACTGGCGGAGCCAGTTGTCGAGTTCGGCGGTCCAGTCGGTGCGGTCGGCGGTGGCGTGGTCGACAGTGAACCGGCCGAAGGCGTCCCTGCCCTCGGTGAAGACACCGCCGCGCTTGTCGACCTCCAGCACCACCTGCATCTGCTGCGCGTCCGCGATGAAGGTGACCTCCAACTGGTTGATCGAGCGGGCGTACTGCGGCGCCGGGCTGAACTCGATCTCCTGGTAGAACGGCAACCTCTGGCGTACGCCGTAGATGTGGCCACGCTCCACATCGGCGCGCGCGAACCGGAAGCCCAGCCGCAGCAGCGCGTCCAGCAGTCGCTCCTGCGCCGGCAGCGGGTGCACCGACACGGCGTCGAGGTCACCCTTGTCGACCGCGCGAGCGACCTCCAACTCGGTACGCAGACCCATCGTCATCCCGTGCAGGTGCTGCCCGTACAGCTCGGTGACCGGTGTCTCCCACGGCACGTCGAAGCGGAACGGGAGGTCGTAGCGCTGCCCCGGCTCCAGCCGGAACGCGCCGGTGACCTGCTGGCGGTGGAACTCCTGAGTGGTGTCGTAGTCGTTGTCGCCGCTCTCCACCTCGACCCGGGTGACGAGGCCGAGGGCGACGTGGTCGATGTCGACCTGGTGGTCGCCGCCCAGCACCTGGATCCGACCCTCCAAATGGCCGCCCGGGCGGCAGCTCGGGTTGGCCAGCACCGTCTCCACCGACGGACCACCGACGCCCATCGCCTTCATGAGCCGCTTGAAGACCACACCGTCCTCCAACTGTCGTTTCCAACCGACCAGAGGTGGCCGGCCGTCCGCAACGTAGCCGGGGCGGGCAACCACACACTCCGACGACACACCGCACCAGCGATCCGACGCAATTCCTGTCGGGTGCCCGATCGCCTCACTCCCGTTTTACGCCCCGCCCGCCAAGCTGTTGTTCACACCGGCACCACTGGGCCGGGAACACGGCACCGACGTGGAAACGGGGAGAGACAGAGATGGTCCTTCAGATGACGGAACACCGGACGCGCCCGGCCACCACGACCGACACCGACCGGGCCTCCGAGGCCCTCGTCGACCTGGACGCCACCGACGAGCGCGGCATCTCCACCGACCTGGTCCGGGCCTACCTCAACGGAATCGGCCGGACGAAGCTGCTGACCGCCGCGCAGGAGGTCGACCTGGCCCGGCGCATCGAGGCCGGCCTGTTCGCCGGCGAGAAGCTGGCCACCTGCACCCCGGTCTCCGCGGAGCTGCGCGCCGACCTGGAGCTGATCGTCGCCGAGGGTCGGGCGGCCAAGGACCACCTGTTGGAGGCGAACCTGCGGCTGGTGGTCAGCATCGCCAAGCGCTACACCGGCCGTGGCATGGCGTTTCTCGACCTGATTCAGGAGGGAAACCTCGGTCTGATCCGGGCCGTGGAGAAGTTCGACTACGCCAAGGGCTACAAGTTCTCCACGTACGCCACCTGGTGGATCCGACAGGCCATCACCCGCGCCATGGCCGACCAGGCCCGCACCATCCGCATTCCCGTGCACATGGTCGAGCAGGTCAACCGGATGGTCCGGGCCCGCCGCGAACTGGCGGTGACGCTGGGCCGCGAACCGACGGTCGCCGAGGTGGCCCGCGCATTGGAAATCCCCGAGATCCAGGTCATCGAGCTGATCTCCTACGACCGGGAACCGGTCAGCCTGGACCAGGCCGTGGGCGACGACGGTGAGAGCGCGCTCGGCGACTTCGTGGCCTCGGTGGATCCGCGTACCGAGCCGGGCGACGCCGCCGCCCAGGGCGAGCTGCGCAACGAGGTCAGCATCGTGCTCTCCACCCTGTCCCAGCGGGAACAGGCGGTCATCCGCCTCCGGTTCGGCCTGGACGACGGCCGCCAGCGCACCCTGGACGAGGTCGGCCGGGAGTTCGGCCTGTCCCGGGAGCGGATCCGGCAGATCGAGAAGGTGACGCTGCTGAAGCTGCGCGACCCGGAGCGGGCCCAGCGCCTGGAGGCGTACGCCTGCTGACGCACCCGGTTCCCACGGAAGGCCCTGGCGGTTCGCCGGGGCCTTCCGTGCTGTCGGGGTGCTTGACGAAGACGCCCATCCACGATACAAACCAACTGGTTATTAAACCAGGAGGTTATAGGTGGCGGACACGGAGTTGTTGGATGCGACCTTCGCGGCGCTGGCCGACCCGACCCGGCGGGCCATCCTCGCCCGGCTCGCGGCCGGGGAGGCGACCGTGACGGAGCTGGCGGCACCCTTCGCGATGAGCCAGCCGGCCATCTCCAAGCACCTCAGGGTGCTGGAACGCGCTGGTCTCGTCAGCCGGGGGCGGGACGCCCAGCGCCGACCCTGCCGCCTGGAGGCCCGACCGCTGCGGGAGGCGACGGCCTGGCTCGCCGACTACCGCGACTACTGGGCGGAGAGCTACCAACGCCTCGACGTACTGCTCGACGAACTCCAGTCCGTCGACCGGACCGGCACCGAGCGTCGGCCCGCCAGACCGAACGGAACGGGCGGTTGACCAACGTCGACGATCCGCTCGTCGTCCACACCCCGGGTGATCGGGAGATCGTGCTGAGTCGGCTGTTCGAGGCACCGGCACAGCTGGTGTTCGCCGCCTTCACCCGACCCGAACTGCTGGTCCGGTGGTACGGCGCGCGCGGCTGGAGGCTGACGGCGTGCGACGTCGACCTGCGGGTCGGCGGGCGGTGGCGGTTCGTGTCGCAGGGCTCGGAGGGCGCGCAGATGGTCCAGGCAGGGGTCTACCGGCAGATCGAGCCACCGCACCGTCTGGTCTACACCGAGCTGTTCGACGACCAGTCCTACCCGGGCGAGACGCTGGTCAGCCACGAGTTCACGGAATTGGCCGGGCGAACGACTGTCACCACCACGCTGCTCTACGCCACCGCGAAGGGGCGGGACACCGTGTTGCGCTATCCGATGACCCGGGGGGTCGGGCAGAGCTTCACCCGACTGGCCGACCTGCTGCACTCGACAACGACGACAAAGAAAGAGCACCCATGAACTGGACACTCGAAGTGGTGATCGTCCCGGTCTCCGATGTGGAGCGGGCGAAGAAGTTCTACGCCGACCAGCTCGGCTTCACTGTCGATCACGACACGGTGATCAGCGACGAGGCGCGCATCGTCCAGCTGACGCCGCCCGGCTCCGGCTGCTCGATCGTGATCGGCAAGGGCGTCGTCGCGGACATGCCGCCCGGCTCGCTCAAGGGCCTGCAACTGGTGGTGCCCGACCTGAAGCGGGCCCACGAAGAGCTGGTCGAACGTGGGGTGGAGGTGAGTGAGATCCAGGTGGTGGGTCAGAACCCCCGGCCGGTGCCGGATCCGCTGGACAACGTCGGCTTCGTCTTCTTCGCCGACCCGGACGGCAACACCTGGGGCGTCCAGCAGATCTCCAGCCGCGCCTGACGATTCACGCTCACAGACGGCGGGGGCCGGTGTCCGGGCGGGCGACCACGCCACCCACCCCTACCTGCACGTGCAGGATCGAGATGCCATCCGGGCGGGCGAGCACCGGGTTGAGGGTCAGCGAGCGTACCCGGGGCTGTTCGTCGGCGAGCTGACCCACCCGCAGCAGCAGGTCGGCCAGGGCCGCCCGGTCGACCGGCGCCGCCCCGCGGTGCCCGTGCAGCAGCGGCGCCGCCCGAGGCTCGTCGACCAGCTCGGCCGCGTCCCGGTCGGTCAGCGGCACCGCCCGCCAGGCCCGATCGCCGAGCAGTTCGGTGGCGACCCCGCCCAGGCCGAAGCCGACCACCGGCCCGAACGCGGGGTCTTCCACCACCTCCACGACGCAGGCCACGCCGGGCGGGACCATCGGCTGGACCAGCGCGTCCGCGCCGAAGGTCGCCGCCAGGTCGGTGTACGCCCGGCGGAGGGTCGGCTCGTCGGGCAGGTCCAGCCGGACCGCGCCGAGGTCGAGCCGGTGCCGCAGCCCGGGGGCAGCCGCCTTGAGCGCCACCGGGAAGCCCAGCCGCGCCGCAGCGTCGACAGCGGCGTCGACCGAGTCGACGGACACCGAGGGCACCACGTCGATGCCGTACGCGGCCAGCAGCGCACCCGGGTCGGTGGCGTCGGCCCGGAGCGCGGCCTGCGCGGCGGCCCGATCGAGGTCGGGCAGCTCCGGTGCCACCCCGGGCGGGCGGCGAAGCCACTCGGCGTACCGGTGCGCGCGGGCGAGCGCGCGGACCGCCTCCTCCACGCCGCCGTACGCCGGCACGCCCGGCGGCAGCCGCCCGACCAGGAACGTCGCCACTGTCGGCTTACCCAGCGCGAGGGCGGCCGGCAGCGCGGCGGTCACGTCGGCGTCCACCTCGGTCAGCTGGCCGGGTAGCGGCGGGGCGAAGACCACCACCAGGGCGTCCACCCGTTCGTCAGCGGCCGTCTCGGCGAGCGCGGCGGCGAACTCGGCGGCGCCGGCACTCGGCCCGACGTCGCGCGGATAACCGTCGACCACGCTCAGGCCGTGCCCGACGCAGGCCGTCGCGGCGAGCCCGGTGAGGGCCGAGGAGTTGCCCACCACACCGACCCGGCCGCCGGCCGGCAGCGGCTGGTTGGCCAGCAGCACACCCACGTCGAGCAGCTCCGGCACGGTGTCCACCCGAATCACCCCGGACTGGGCGAAGAGCGCCGCCACCGCCACCTCGTCCGGCCCGACGGCGTCACCGACCCCGGGCGGGCGGGCCGGCGAGGCGAGCGCGACGACGGGTTTGGCGCGGCCGATCCGCCGAGCCAACCGGGCGAACTTGCGCGGGTTTCCGAAGGTCTCCAGGTAGAGCATGATCACGTCGGTGCCGGGGTCGTCCTGCCAGTACTGCAGGAGGTCGTTGCCGGAGACGTCGGCCCGGTTGCCGGCCGAGACGAAGCTCGACAGCCCGAGGCCCCGCCGGTCCGCCTCGGCGAGCAGCGCCACCCCGAACGCACCGGACTGACTGAAGATGCCGACCCGACCGGCCGGCGGTAACGCCGGGGCGAGGGTGGCGTTGAGGCGTACCGTCGGGTCGGTGTTGGCCACGCCCAGGCAGTTCGGGCCGACGACCCGCATCCCGGCCGCGTGCGCCGCGCGGACCAGCGCCCGCTGGGTGGCCGCGCCCTCGCCGCCGGCCTCGGCGAAGCCGGCCGAGATGACCACCAGGCCGTGCACCCCAGCGGCGGCGGCGTCGGCGACCACGGCGGTCGCCGCCTCCGGTGGGACCGCGACCACCGCCAGGTCCACCGGCGCTCCGGCATCTACCGCCGACGGGTACGCGGGCAGGCCCGCAACTGTCGACGCGCTCGGATGCACAGGCACCACAGCACCGGTGAACCCGCCGTCGCGCAGGTGCCCGAGCACCGCCGCGCCGACGCCCTGGCCGGTGGCGCTGGCACCGTAGACGACGATGCCGCGTGGGGCGAGCAGCCGCGCGATCGAGCGGGCCTCGGTGCGGTGCTCCCGGCCGCGCTGCACCTCCAGGCTGGCCTCGGTGGGCGCGATGGGGAAGCTCAGGTGGACCACACCGTCGGCGTACTCGCGCTGTACCTGGTAACCGAAGTCGGCGAAGACCCGCAGCATCGTCCCGTTGGCAGGCAGCACCTCCGCGACGAAGCTCATGATGTCGTTGCGGCGGGCCGCGTCGGCCAGGTGTTCCATCAGCACCGAGCCGATCCCCCGCCCCTGGTAGGCGTCCTCCACCACAAAGGCCACCTCCGCCTCGGGGGCCTGCGGGCCGAGCCGCTCGTACCGGCCGACAGCGACGATCTGGTCGGCGGCCAGCACCACGAACGCCTCCCGGTCGTGGTGGTCCACAGTGACGAACCGGATCAGATCCCGTTCCGGGATGCGCGGGTACGGAGAGAAGTACCGCAGGTAACGGGTGCGCTCGGAGAACCGGCTGTGCATCGCCACGATGCCCGGCGCGTCGGCCGGGTCGATCGGTCGCAACTGGACAGTGCTGCCATCGCTGAGCAGCACGTCGACCGGTTGGTCCACTGTCGTCACCGGAACGCCCTCCCCCGGCCCGGCTCAGTCCCGTGGATCGTGCGGGTCGAGCCCGAGCAGCGGGAAGACCGTCTTGCGGGTGGCCGCGATCGCCCGGTCCACAGCGTTCGGCTCGCCGGTCGGCTGCCACGGCTCGTACGACGGGTCGGCGTCGTCGGTCATCCGCAGCGGTATCTCCCGGCCCAGACGGCGGGAGGCGACCAGGTCCCGCCACGCGGGTGGGGTGAGCGTGGCCGGGTCGATCGGGTCACCAGTGGCCACTGCCAGCAGGTGACTCCAGGCCCGGGGCACCACCTCGACGAGCGCGTACCCGCCGCCGCCGGTGGCCACCCACCGGCCGTCGCACAACTCGTCGGCGAGCGCCCGCAACGCCAGGTAGGTGGCCCGCTGGCCGTCCACAGTCAGGTTCAGGTCGGCGAGCGGATCCAGCCGGTGCCCGTCGGCGCCGCACTGGCTGACCAGCACCTGCGGCCGGAACGCACGCAGCACCGACGGCACGATCGCGTGGAACGCGCGCTGCCAACCGCTGTCGTCGACACCCGGCGGCAACGGCATGTTGACAGCGGTGCCCTGCGCACCCGGCCCACCCGTCTCGTCCGGAAAACCCGTGCCGGGGAAGAGCGCCAGCGGGGTCTCGTGCAGGCTGACCGTCAGCACCCGCGGGTCGTTCCAGAAGATGTCCTGCACCCCGTCGCCGTGGTGCACGTCGACGTCCACATATGCGACCCGCTCGGCGCCCAGGTCGAGCAGGCGGGCGATGGCCACCGCGGGGTCGTTGTAGACGCAGAAGCCGGAGGCTCGGGCGGACATCGCGTGGTGCAGCCCACCGGCCACGTTCACCGCCCGGCGGGCGTCGCCGCGCCAGACCGCCTCGGCGGCGGCCACCGTCGCGCCGGCGATGAGCGCGCTGGACTCGTGCATACCCTCGAAGACCGGGTTGTCGGAGGTGCCCAGCCCGTACCCGGCGAAGAGCGGGTCGCGCGGCGCGTTACGCACCGCGGCGAGGTAGGCCGGCTCGTGCACCCGGGTGAGCAGGGCATCGTCGGCGGGCTCCGGCTTGACCATCCGCACCCCGGGCCGATTCAGGATGCCCAGCTCGCGGGCGAGCGCGATGGTCAGCTCCACCCGGACCGGGTCGAGTGGATGGTCACCCATGTCGTAGGCGAGCAGCGACTCGTCCCACACCACCACAGTGTCGTCGGACATGAGCCCATCGTCGCACGAGGACCGGCGCCGGCCCACCGCACGCGCTGGTCAGCGGCCGGGTGTCGACCCGGAGGCGACCGGCCGGGCCGGGTCGGCCACCCAGTTGCTCCACGATCCGACGTAGAGCGCGGCGGCCGTGCGGCCGGCCAGGTGCAGCGCGAGCACCGCCTGGGCGGCGGTCACCCCCGAGCCGCAGTACGCCCCGACGGCTCGTGCCTCGGTTACCCCGGCGGCGGCGAACCGCTCACTCAACACGTCGGCGGCCAGGAAACGGCCGTCCGGCCCGACGTACTCCCCGGCGGGCAGGTTCGCCGCTCCCGGCACGTGCCCGGCGACCGGGTCGATCGGCTCGACCTCGCCCCGGTAGCGGGGCGCCGCCCGTACGTCGAGCAGCACGGCGTCGTCCGCGGCGGCCAGCGCGGCGGCCTGCCCGGCGTCGAGCACCGGGAGATCACCGGGGCGCACCACGACGTCACCGGGGGGTGGGGCGGGCGCGTCGGTGGAGACGGGCCGGCCGGCGGCGACCCAGGCCGGGTAGCCGCCGTGCAGCAGGCGTACCGGCCGGTGACCCGCCCAACGCAGCGTCCACCAGGCCCGCGAGGCGGCCAGGCCGTCGCCGCCGTCGTACACCACGACCGGGTGACCGGCGCGGACGCCGGCGGCCCGCAGCGCGGCCTGCAACGCGGCCGGGTCGGGCAACGGGTGCCGGCCGCCGGCGCCCGGCGCCCCACAGAGCGCGGTGTCCAGGTCGACGAAGACCGCCCCGGGCAGGTGGCCGGCGAGATAGTCGTCGCGCCCGGGCGGGCCGATGAGCCGCCAGCGGACGTCGAGCAGGGTGGGCGGATCGACCTGGTCGAGCTCGTTGACGAGCCGATCGACCTCGACCAACGGCTCCTGGGTACCGGACATGGCGACCATCCAACACCATTCGTGTAGACGGCACGCGGTTCGGCGGCGGTCGCCAGTCGTTCACCGAGGTAACATCGTGCACCGGAGGGCCGCTGACCTTATGAAGTCTCACGACCTGGTCGACACGACCGAAATGTACCTGCGCACCATCCTCGAGTTGGAAGAAGAGGGGGTGCCACCGCTGCGTGCCCGGATCGCCGAGAGGCTGCAGCAGAGTGGCCCCACGGTGAGCCAGACCGTCGCCCGGATGGAGCGCGACGGCCTGCTCACAGTCGAGGGCGACCGGCACCTGACGCTCACCGCACTGGGTCGCGGCAGCGCCGTGTCCGTGATGCGCAAGCACCGCCTCGCCGAACTGCTTCTGGTCAACGTCATCGGGATGCCCTACGAGGAGGCCCACGAGGAGGCCTGCCGTTGGGAGCACGTGATGAGCGACGCGGTGGAGAAGCGGGTCTACGACCTGCTCAACCGGCCGACCCGTTCCCCGTACGGCAACCCGATCCCCGGGCTTCAGGAGCTGGGCTCGCCGGCGGCCGAGGCCACAGATGCCGCCGAGGGCGAGCGCAACCTGGCCTTCCCCGGCCTCTCCGGGTCGGTAGTGGTGCGCCGGATCTGCGAGAGCGTGCAGAAGGACGCCGACGTGCTGCGCCAACTCCACGCCGCCGGTGTCGACCCGGGCGCCACTGTGACAGTGGCCCAGGAGCGCGACGGGGTGTCGATCGACCGCTCCGGTGACCGGGTGCGACTGCCCCGCGAGGTCGCCTCCCGGGTCTTCGTCGCCGCCAACTGAGCAAACGGGCTGAGCAATCGGGCACCCGGGCGTCACAACGCCCGGGTGTCCACCTTTTTCGCCAACGCGGTCAGGTCACCGGTCAGTTTCTCCACCGCCGAGCGCTCACTGCCGCGGGCCGTGGTCCAGCTCACCGTGGCCAGCCGTCCATCGCCGGCGAGCCAGCCCACCTCGGCGACCGGCCCATGCCCGCTCGCCGCGGCGGTGGTCCGCTTGTACGCCTGCTGACCCAGGCCGGTGACCTTCGCCGCCTTGTCCGGCACCACGTCCGCGCCGAAGCTGACCTTGTCGACAGTGGTCTCGGTCACGCTGAGCGTCAACTCCGGCAGGGTGGCACCCGCGGCCCGGACCACACAGGTGTGGGTGTCGCCCTGTTCGCTGGCCGCCGCCACGTCGAAGCGGACCTTCACCACCTGCTCGATCACCGTGAAGTCCAGCAGACGGCAGGCGCCGCCCGAGGAGGCCGCCGCCACGTCCACAGCGATCGGCACCGGCGGCGGCACCGCCACCGGTTCCGCCTCGTCGGCACAGCCACTCACCAGCAGCCCGGCCAGCCCGGCGACCACGATCCGATCGCGCACACTCAACCCTCTCGCCGACCGACGGCGGAAGGCGCCCGCCAGATGTCCGTCGGACACCGTACGGGGTGTCGGTGTCGGGCGGAAGTCCTCGTTTACACCGATTCCGAGGGTGGATCATTCACGTACGGACAGTGACGGCAGCCGCGCCCGCAGCACGTGCCACGGCGGGCCAGGAAACCGGCACTGAGCACGAACAGCCCGCTCGCCGGGTCGAGGTAACCGGCCTCACCGGCGGCCAACGCGGCGGCGTGCGCGGCAAGGATCCGGGCCCGGTCAGGGTGTTCGGGCGGCAGCCGGGACGGGTGCGGCTCGGTGAGCGGCCGGTCGGCCAGGGGTCGTCGCTCTCCGGTCACCGCAGCAGTCTAGGGACGGTTCGTTGTCGGCCTCCCGCTGCCTGGTGCGCGACATGCCCCCGGCGTCGTCGCGGCGAGCGGTCGTTTCGTCGTACGGTCCGACGACGATCAGGTTCGACACCCGTCAACGCATACGGAGGGGAACGATGCGGAAGATCGTTGTGCAGATGAGCGTGTCGTTGGACGGGTTCTTCGAGGGCCCGGGCGGCGACATCGGCTGGCACCAGGTCGACGAGGAGTTGCACCAGCACTTCAACGACGTGATCGCCCCGATGGGCGGGTTCCTCAGCGGCCGGGTCAGCCACGAGTTGATGGCCGCCTACTGGCCGACCGCCGACCAGGACCCGACCGCCAGCGGCCCGGAGCGCGAGTTCGCCCGCATCTGGCGGGACATGCCGAAGATCGTCTACTCGCGCACGCTCGACCATGCCGACTGGAACGCCACCGTGGTGCGCGAGGTCGACGTCGAGCAGGTCCGCAGGCTCACCGCCGAGCCGGGCGGCGACCTGGCGCTCGGTGGGGCCGACCTGGCCGCGACGTTCGCCCGGCACGACCTGATCGACGAGTACCGGATCTACGTCCACCCGGTGCTTGTCGGTCGGGGCCGCCGACTCTTCCCCGAGGCGGACGGCCCGAGCGGCCTTCGACTCGTGGAGAGCCGTGTCTTCGGCAACGGGGTGGTTCTGCTCCGCCACCAGCGGGTCCGCTGACCGACGAGCGCAGCGGCTTGAGTCTCCACCGGGGGGAGACGCGAGGGTGGGGGCATGAGCGGGCAGACGTTTCACACGATCGGCGACCTGGCCCGACGGACCGGCCTGAGCGTCAAGACCATCCGCTACTACGCCGACAGCGGGGTCGTGCCGCCGACGGACCGGAGCCCGGCCGGCTACCGGCGGTACGGCCCGGTGGCCGTGGCCCGGTTGGAGCTGGTCCGGACGCTGCGTGACCTGGGCCTGGACCTGGCCACCATCCGGCGGGTGGTGGACCAGGAGGTACCCCTGCACGAGGTGGCCGCCGCGCACGCCGAGGCGTTGGCCGTGCAGATCCGGGTGTTGCGGCTGCGTCAGGCGGTGCTCACCGTCGCGGCGAGGCGCGGGTCGGGCCCGGCCGAGGTGGACGAGCTGCACCGACTGGCCCAGCTCACCGCCCGCGAACGAGGGCAGTTGGTGGCGGACTTCCTGGACGGCGTCTTCGCCGGCCTCGGTGACCAGCCCGCGTACCCGGGTGTGATCGTCTCGATGACACCGGAGCTTCCCGACGACCCCAGCATCGAGCAGATCGAGGCGTGGCTGGAGCTGGCCGAGCTGTGCCGGGATCCGGATTTCCGGGCCCGGATGCGGCGGCTGGTCCGGCAGCACGCCGCCGACCATCCCGTTCCGGGGCTGCCCCGCCCGGACGCCGTCGCGGTGGTCCGGGACGCGGTGGTTCCCGCCCTCGCGGCCGGTCTCGACCCGACCAGCCCGGACGCCGATCCGGTGGTCGCGGCCGTCACCGGCCGGTACGCGAACCTGCACGGTCACCCGGACGACGCCGACCTGCGTGAGCGGTTGCTCGACCGGTTGGTGCCGGCCAACGACCCTCGCCGGGACCGCTACCTCGACCTGTTGGCGGTGCTCAACGGCTGGTCCACGGGCGACGCGACGGCGCCTGCCGTGGACTGGTTCATCCGGGCCCTGCACCACCGGATGCCCGAGCCGGCTCGTTGAGCGGACCGGGTCTGGGCGGCTGGCGGCCGGGTCGGTTTGGCGGCGTCAGCCGAACCAGGTCAGCGACTGGCCGTGGCCTCTGGCCCAGGCCAGCGGCTTTCCGTCGAGCGCGAGGACGTTGTGCAGCGCGTCGCTCGGCGGGTCGGGCAGCCCGTCGTACCGGAGCACCTCCGGCCCCTCGTTCGCCACCCAGTGCCCCGGCAGCTCGCGGACCAACCGGACGAACGCGTCCCGGCGCGGAGGCGGCACCTGATAGAGCACTGACGTGTGGAAGACCACAAGCGTCGCGTCGGTCGGCGCCCGCGCGGCCAGCGCCGGCAGGTCGTC
The DNA here is from genome assembly GCF_040649935.1 of Micromonospora sp. NPDC048842. Lineage (NCBI taxonomy): Bacteria > Bacillati > Actinomycetota > Actinomycetes > Micromonosporales > Micromonosporaceae > Micromonospora > Micromonospora sp. NPDC048842. The sequence continues at coordinate 174,144 of NZ_JBEZGK010000006.1, forward strand.
CACCAGGTCGCCGCGGACCAGCAGCGGCGGGTCGGCGACGGCGACGGCCGCCGCGGCGCGCAGCCGGGCCCGCCGGTGGGCGTGTTCCGGCCAGATCAGCGCGTCCAACCAGGACACGTCGCCGCGGTCGGTCACGTCGAGCGGGTTGAGGTCCAGGCCGGCCCGCCACACCACCTGGGGTACGCCTGTCGGCGGCACCAAGCCGTTGGCCGCGCACTCCAGGATCGGCGCACCGGAGCCGATCCGATGATCGCCGTATCGGTAGGCGTACCGGTCGGGGTAGAGGCAGAGCCCCGCCGACGCGCCGACCTCCAGCAGGGCGAGGGGCTGCGGCAACGCGGCGAGCACCGGCAACAGGACAGCGCACCGGCCCGCCTCGTTCGTCTGGGTGGCCCGGATGAGCAGCTCCGCCTCGACGGCCGGCCAGTGCGTCACCACGAAGTCGTGGAAGGTGACCGGGTCGTCGACCGGGCCACCGAGCCAGCGGACGACGCCGAACAGCAGATTCGGCTGCCGCTTGGTCGGCGGGAGCCCGTCGAGCAGGGCGAGGAGGTCGTCGTCGCGGGCGACGGCCTGCGACAGGCGCTCGTACGTGGGCGACACTCCACGCGCCTCGCGGCTGCCGAACTCGGCGTACGCCTCAGCGATCGTCATGCCCTCATCGTCGCAGCCCATTCCTCGGACATTCAGCCCCCATTCCCGTGCGCTGACTCACTCGCCTCGTACAGTGCTGCGGCGGCTGGACCGTTGAGCAGCAGCTCAGCGGGGTCGCGCAGGGGCAACGGGGAGGAACGTGTCGTGCGGGGTGACGGTGTCCGGGTACTGATCGTCGGCGGAGGTGTCGCCGGGCTGGCGACTGTGGCCGCGCTACGCGAGTGGGGCGCCACTGTCGACGTGGTCGAGCGGGCATCCGGGCCGACCGACTCCGGCACCGGCATCTACCTCACCGGGAACGCGACGCGGATGCTCGACGTACTCGGTCTGCGGGAGCCGGTAGCCGACGTCTCCGTGGAGATCACCCGGCAACGCAGCGCCAACCAGCGTGGGCGTCGCCTCTTCGACATCGACGTGGCCGCGCTGTGGGAGGGCGTCGGGCCGTGCGTGTCGTTGCCCCGGGCGCAGCTGCACCGGGCGCTGCTCGACGGCGTCGGCGACGCCCCGATCCGCTGGGGATGCCAACCGGTCGCGCTCCTTACGGAGGGCGACCGGGTCGCCGTCGAGTTCGGCGACGGTGCCACCGAACGGTACGACCTGGTGCTCGGCGCGGACGGGGTGAACTCGACGGTCCGCCGGCTCGCCTTCGACGGCCAGGCCGCCCGGGACCTCGGCCAGTACGCGTACCGGTGGGTCGCTCCCCGCATCGACGACGAGCCGGTCTGGTCGGTGCAGTTGGGGCGCGGAAGGCAATTCCTGACGATCCCGATCAGCGCCGACCAGACGTACTGCTACTACAACGACGGCCCGGTTGCCGACCGGCCGGGCTGGCGCGACGAGCTGGGGGCGACGTTCACCGAGCCGGTGGCCACCATGCTCAAGGCCCTCGACTACGACGACAGCACCCTGCACGCGGGGCCGAACCAGGAGGTCGTGCTCGACTCCTGGTCCCGGGGGCCGGTGCTGCTGGTCGGCGACGCCGCCCACGCCACCTCTCCGAACATGGCCCAGGGCGCGGCGATGGCCCTGGAGGACGCGGTCGTGCTCGCGTCGTCGTTGGCCGCCGCCGATTCCGTCGCCGACGCGCTGCGGAGTTTCGAGGCGCGGCGCCGCCCACGTACGAACTGGGTGCTCAGTCAGACCCACCGTCGCGACAAGGCCACCGGGCTCCCGCCCGCATTGCGCGACCTGGTGATGCGCCGCCTCGGCGAGCAGATGTTCCGCTCGAACTACGGGCCCCTGTTCGCCCAGCCCTGACCGGTCCGACGTGGCCGGCCCGCTCACGGCAGCTGGCCCGGCCGGTCGACGATTGCGACCCGCAGGAGCGCGGCAGCCGACTCCAGTGACTCCTTGCCGTTACGGATCACCGAACTACGGGTGCCAAGGTAGACGTGAGAGTCCCGATCGAAGATGAGGTCCACGTTGCCTCCGAAGACACCGGGCATCCGGATCGCCACCCCGTGCCGGCCGGCGACGTCCACCACGTCGCCCGAAATGACGACCGCTCCGGGCTGCCGTGCCAGCACTTCGAACAGCGCCGCCAGCGCTCGGGGCGGCACGTAGCCGTCGAGCATCGACCACGCGGTGGTGTACGCCATGCTCTCGTCCCCGTACACGGCCTCCTCGTCGGCGCCTTCCGGAAGGTGCAGGTCGACCGGGTGTTCCCGAAGGTATCGAAGCAGCTCGTCCGGATCGGTGGGCAGGCCGCCGTGGTACGCGGGCGGCTGGAACGCGTCCAACTCCTTCGTCGGATCGGCGGCATCGCCCATCCGGAGCACCCTCAGCTCGCCCCACCCGTTCGGGTCGCTCTCCGGTCGGTAGCGTCCCTGCGTGTACGCGACTCCACCGGCCGACTTCCACAGTTGGTTCCGGATGGTCTGGTACGGGCCGCTGTCCGGCAACTCCCGGACCGTCGCCAGGGTTTCCGTGAAGACGTACTGATCGGGCCGGGCGGTGAGTTCCGGCTGCTGCCGGGCCGCGTCGGCCGCCAGATGGAAGATCTCCGAGGCGCTGGCCGTCGGCGGCGGCTGGTCGCCGAGCCTCATCGTCTGGACTCCCAGCGCACCAGCGGTCAGTGCGACTGCCAGCCCGAACGCCCCGGCGAGGCGCCAACCGCGCAGGAACCGGGTACGACGTCCGGCAGGACGGGCCGCCGACGCCATCTCGGCCCGTTGAGTGACGTGTGCGGTCAGATCTTCGAGGAGCTGCTCCTCGAAACCCTGCGGCGACCGTTCGATCTCGTTCATCGTCATCTCCGTCTCCTCAGGCGAGGGTGGTGACCGGGCGGGCGAGCACGGCGCGGACGACGCGACGGGCACGATGCAGGCGGACCCGAGCGGCGACCGGTGACATCCCGAGCACTGTCGCCGCCTCCGCGACGGTGAGGCCGTCCACGGCGACGAGTTCGACGAGCGTCCGGGTGCCCTCGGGTAGCTCGCTCAGCGCCCGATGGGTCCGGCGGGCCGCCGACTCGGCGTCGATCCGCTCCTCGATGCGGGCGATGTCATCGGGGCCGAGGTCCCGTCGTCCGGCCAGTCGGCCGGTCACCCGCAGCCGTTGGGCCGCCCGACGCCGCTCGTCACCGATGACGTTGCGGGCCACCCCGTACAGCCAGCCGATCTGGCTACCCCGGTCCGGGCGGTACCCGGCCGCCGACTCGATCACCGCCAGGAACACGTCGGCGGTGAGGTCGGCGGCGAGGTGTGGGTCGTCGACCCGCCGCGCCACGAACCGGCCCACGGCCTCCAGGTGCCGCCGGTAGAAGACCTCGAAGGCCACCGGATCGGTTCCGATGCCGGAAATGTCATCATCGGCTCGGCTCGGCTCATTCACAGGCCGTCCTCCCTCGTAGCCCTCACACCCCTTCTTCGTAAGGCGGAGCACGAGTGTTACCGAACCGACGAATGGCAGCATGCCCCGGTGCGGGTCTGCCCGGCGCTGACGGCGGTGCTGCTGGTCCAGTTGGGCAACCGCCCTGGTGATGCGGCATCATCGAACCACCGGCGACTGGCGGCACGGGGATGGTGGAACCATCGGGGAGCCTCTCGCGGGCGTCGACCGCCTGGGCGCCTGCGTCGAGGAACCATCATGACCACGACCAGCGAATCCACACAACAGCACACCCCGTTGGGCACGGCCCGCCTGCTGCCGGGTGCACCCGTCGCCGAAGCCGTCCTGGCCGAGACCGCGACCGCTGCCGCCGGCCTGCGCAGCCGCGGGATCACACCGAGCCTCGCCACCATCCTCGTCGGTGATGACGACGCCAGCGCCGGTTACATCGCGATCAAGCAGCGTCAGGCCGCCGCGCTCGGGTTCGCCTCCCCACACGTGCATCTGCCGGCCACCGCAACCCAGGCCGAGCTACACCAGGCCATTGCCCGATTCAACAGTGATCCCGCCGTACACGGGCTGCTCGTGCAGTACCCGGTTCCGGGGCACCTGGACTACGACGCGGCGTTGCAGACCATCGACCCGGACAAGGACGTCGACGGCATGCACCCACTGAACATGGGGCGTCTCGCCGTCGGCCTGCCCGGCCCGCTGCCGTGCACCCCCGCCGGCATCGAAGCCCTCCTGGCGTACTACGAGATCCCCGTCGCCGGCCGTGAGGTCGTCATCCTCGGCCGCGGCGCCACCCTTGGCCGCCCCCTGGCGATGCTGCTCGCCCAGAAGCGCCCGACCGCCAACGCGGCCGTCACCGTCGTCCACACAGGTGTGCCCGACTGGGCCCGCTACACCCGCCGCGCCGACATCCTCGTGGCCGCCGCCGGCGTACCCGGGATCGTGCGGCCTGAGCACGTCAAGCCCGGCGGGGTCGTCATCGGCGCCGGCGTCCGCTACGACGGGCGGCGTCTCCTGCCGGACGTGGACGAAGCGTGCGCCGAGGTCGCCGGCGCGATCACGCCCCGGGTGGGCGGGGTCGGTCCGACCACCGTCGCGATGCTGTTCCGCAACGCCGTGCGCGCAGCCGAGCGAGCAAGCCAGTAGCCCGGTCACCAGGGTCACTTGATCCTGAGGACGAGGTAGACGAGTGGGCCCAGCTGGCAGCCCACCGCGCATCATGCTGACGAGCGTGATGCCTGTGAGTCATCAAGATGACCCACAGGCATCACGGCCAACGACAACATGCCCTCCCGCGCGAGCCTCCAGGGGACCCGGAAACGGCGCTGCCCCGGCCTCCGACGAAGGGAGACCGGGGCAGCGCCGCGTTTTCGCGTACGTCAGCTGCAGCCGCTGGTGGAGCCGCAGCCCTCACAGACGTAGCAGCTACCGGCGGGGCGCATCTTCGTACCGCAGGTGAAGCAGAGCGGCGCGTCGGCGGCCTTGCCGATCACGGCCTCCAGCAGTTCGGTGCTGGAACCCACGCTCGGAGCCGGCTTGGCGGCGGCCACGTCGGCCATCTCCTGGGCCGGCTGGGCGACGGCCTCCGGCTTGGCCGGGGTCTCCACCGGCGCGGACGACGCCATCGCGGTGAGCTCGGCGCCGGTGACGCCGGCAGCCTCCGCGTCGGCCTCGGCCCGCAGCTGCGCGGCTCGCTCCGTGGCGGTGAAGATGCCCAGCTCGGCGCGGCGCTCGTAGGGCAGGAAGTCCAGCGCCAGGCGACGGAAGATGTAGTCCATCACCGAGGCCGCCATCCGCACGTCCGGGTCGTCGGTCATGCCGGCCGGCTCGAAGCGCATGTTGGTGAACTTGCTGACGAACGTCTCCAGCGGCACGCCGTACTGGAGGCCGATGCTGATGGCCACCGAGAAGGCGTCCATCACGCCGGCCAGGGTCGAGCCCTGCTTGGACATCTTCAGGAAGACCTCACCGAGGCCGTCGTCCGGGTAGGACGACGCGGTCAGGTAGCCCTCGGCGCCACCGACGGAGAAGCTGACCGTCTCGGACGGGCGCTTCTTCGGCAGGCGCTTACGCACCGGCCGGTACTCGATGACCTTCTCGACCGCGGCCGGCGCGGCCGCTGCGGTCTCGACGGCGGCCGGCTCGGTGGCCTTGTTGGACTTGGCCACCGAGAGCGGCTGGCCGACCTTGCAGTTGTCCCGGTAGATCGCCAACGCCTTGAGGCCGAGCTTCCAGCCCTCGAAGTAGATCTTCTCGACGTCCTCGACGGTGGCCGCCTCCGGCATGTTGACCGTCTTGGAGATGGCGCCGGAGACGAACGGCTGGATGGCCGCCATCATCCGCACGTGACCCATCGGGGCGATCGTCCGCTCTCCCATGGCGCAGTCGAAGACCGGGTAGTGCTCCGGCTTGAGGCCGGGGGCGTCCACCACGTGGCCGTGGTCGGCGATGTGCTCGACGATCGCCTCGACCTGCTCCTCGGGGTAGCCGAGACTCCGCAGGGCACGCGGCACCGTCTGGTTGACGATCTGCATCGATCCGCCGCCGACCAGCTTCTTGAACTTGACCAGCGCCAGGTCCGGCTCCACACCGGTCGTGTCGCAGTCCATCATGAAACCGATCGTGCCGGTCGGCGCGAGGACGCTCGCCTGCGCGTTGCGCCAACCGAACTTGTCACCGATCTTGTTGCCCTGGGTCCACTGCTTGGTCGCCTCGCGGACGATAGCGGTGGCCACCGGGCTGGTCGGCTTGATCTCGTCGTTGGCCGCGGCGTGCTTACGCATGACCCGCTTGTGCGGCTCGGCGTTACGGGCGTAGCCGTCGTACGGGCCGACGACGCCGGCCAGCTCGGCCGAGCGGCGGTAGGCGGTGCCGGTCATCAGGGACGTGATCGACGCGGCGACCGAGCGGCCCTGGTCCGAGTCGTACGGCAGGCCGGTGGCCATCAGCAGGGCGCCCAGGTTGGCGTAGCCGATGCCGAGCTGCCGGTAGGCGCGGGACGTCTCACCGATCTTCTCGGTCGGGAAGTCCGCGAAGCAGATCGAGATGTCCATCGCGGTGATGACGAACTCGACGGACTTGACGAACTTCTCCACCTCGAAGCCACCGTCGGCGCGGAGGAACTTCATCAGGTTGAGCGAGGCCAGGTTGCACGAGGAGTTGTCCAGGTGCAGGTACTCCGAGCACGGGTTCGACGCGGTGATCCGCCCGGTCTCCGGGCAGGTGTGCCAGTCGTTGATCGTGTCGTCGTACTGCAGACCGGGGTCGGCGCACTCCCAGGCTGCCTGGGAGATGGAGCGGAACAGGTTCTTGGCGTCGACGGTCTCGATCACCGAGCCGTCCAGCCGGCCGCGCAGGTCGAAGCCCTTGCCGTTCTCGACCGCCGACATGAACTCGTCGGAGACCCGGACCGAGTTGTTGGCGTTCTGGTACTGCACGCTGACGATGTCGGAGCCACCGAGGTCCATGTCGAACCCGGCGTCACGCAGCGCGCGGATCTTGTCCTCCTCGCGCGCCTTCGTGACAACGAACTCCTGGATGTCCGGGTGGTCGACGTCGATGATGACCATCTTGGCCGCCCGGCGGGTCGCGCCGCCGGACTTGATGGTGCCGGCGGAGGCGTCCGCGCCGCGCATGAAGCTGACCGGGCCGGAGGCGTTACCGCCGGAGGAGAGCAGCTCACGGGACGAGCGGATCCGCGACAGGTTGACCCCGGAGCCGGAGCCGCCCTTGAAGATCAGCCCTTCCTCCTTGTACCAGTCGAGGATCGAGTCCATCGAGTCGTCGACGGCAAGGATGAAGCAGGCGCTGACCTGCTGCGGCGACGGCGTGCCGACGTTGAACCAGACCGGCGAGTTGAAGCTGAACACCTGGTGCAGCAGCATCCAGGTCAGCTCGTGCGCGAAGACCTCGGCGTCGGTCGGGCTGGCGAAGTAGCCGTACTCCTCACCCGCGGTGCGGTAGGTGGTGACCACCCGGTCGATCAACTGCTTGAGCGACCACTCGCGCTCCGGGGTCCCCACCGCTCCCCGGAAGTACTTGGTGGTCACGATGTTGGCCGCGTTGACGCTCCACGACTCCGGGAACTCCACCCCACGCTGCTCGAAGTTGATCGAGCCGTCCCGCCAGTTCGTCATCACGACGTCACGGCGCTCCCAGGAGACCTCGTCGTACGGGTGGACCCCCTCGGTCGTCCACACCCGCTCGATCTTCAGCCCCGCGCCTGCCTTGCTTCGTGAACGGCTAGTAGTCACGCCGTTGCCCCCCTCGTCTGCGCGGTCACCCACCGCGCGTCCCATTCTCTTGAAAAACCGTGAAGTCTCAGCTGGTACGGCCGGCGGCCTCGACCGCATCGGCCCGGCCCTGCTCCCGGGCTCGCGCCGCGGCCCGCAACGTCTCGATCTCGTGCTCGAAGTCGGCGAGGGAGTCGAACGAGCGGTAGACGCTGGCGAACCGCAGGTAGGCGATCTCGTCCAGGTCGCGTAACGGACCCAGGATCGCCAGGCCCACGTCGTGGCTGGGTATCTCGGCGGCCCCCTTGGCCCGGACCGTCTCCTCCACCCGCTGCGCGAGCAGCGCGAGTGAGTCGTCGTCCACCGGCCGGCCCTGACACGCCTTACGCACCCCACCGATGATCTTCGTGCGACTGAACGGCTCGGTCACCCCGCTGCGCTTGACGACCGCGAGGACCGCCTCCTCGACGGTGGTGAACCGCTTGCCGCACTCCGGGCAGGACCGCCGCCGTCGGATGAGCTGGCCGTCGTCGGCCTCCCGCGAGTCGACCACCCGGGAGTCAGCGTGCCGGCAGTACGGACACCGCATCGCCCACCTCCAAATAATGATCAACCGCGAGCACACCGGAACACACCCCCGGGCACGACTCACCGCGACGGTGCCATCCTCGGATGACGCCCGCCGTGATCGACGTTACGGGAGTGCGGTCGGTAGTCAGACCCAACCTGTAGGCAACTTACGCCCGTGTCACTACTACATCTAGGGGTCGACCGTATGTCGCTGGGGAAGCCGGGTCAAGTTGGCCGGCGTGTCCGGCGCGTCACGGACCATCCGGTCGTCAACGCACCGCACAGCACCCGAAGACCCAACGTCACGACACCGCCCGGGTTACCGGCGAACCAGCCGAACACAGCCGGAAAAAGGTCCAGGATCGAACACCAGTGCTACCTGACGTACCATTTATCAGAACATCCGTACGACCGGAGCGCTTTTCACCCCGACACGCCGGTGAGAGGTCGTACAGATGTTTGAAAATGACTGATCTCACCTATACGGTCATGAACAACGTGGCACCACCGCACGCACCACGAGCCGACGAGGCACCCAGCGCCGACCAGGGAGGACGGACGTGACCGAGGACCGGGCCAGCCGGCCGAAGAGCCCGCAGCAGATCACCGAGGCGGGCCCCCCGGCCACCCGACGCCGCAGCGCCGCGCGCAGCCGGACGGGTCAGCCCGCCGTGCGTCCGGTCACCCCGGTGGTCAGCGCCTTCCCCGACCCGGCGACGGTCGACCTGACCGCCCGCCAGCGCCGCATCCTGGAGTTCATCCGCAATTGGGTGGAGCGCCACGGCTACCCGCCGAGCGTCCGCGAGATCGGCGAGGCGGTCGGCCTGGTGTCGCCGTCCAGCGTCGCCTACCAGCTCAAGGAGCTGGAGAAGAAGGGCTTCCTGCGCCGCGACCCGAACCGGCCGCGCGCGGTGGACGTCCGCGCCCCCAGCGAGGCGATCGACGACGAGCTGTCGAGGGCACAGCGCCCCACTCCGGCGTACGTGCCGATGCTCGGTCGGATCGCCGCCGGTGGGCCGATCCTCGCCGAGCAGGCAGTGGAGGACATCTTCCCGCTCCCCCGCGAGCTGGTGGGTGAGGGCGAGGTCTTCATGCTCCAGGTCAAGGGCGACTCGATGCTCGACGCGGCGATCTGCGACGGTGACTGGGTGGTCGTCCGGCAGCAGCCAACCGCCGACTCCGGCGAGATCGTGGCCGCCATGCTCGACGGCGAGGCGACGGTGAAGACCTACCGGCGGCGCGACGGGCACGTCTGGCTGATGCCGCAGAACCCCGCCTTCGACCCGATCCCCGGCGATGACGCCACCATCATGGGCCGGGTCGTGGCGGTGCTACGCCGGATCTGACCGATCGGCGGGTGAGTGCCGACGGCGCTCACCCGCACCGCTCGTCAGGGCGGGTGAGCGCCTCAGCTTCCGATCAGTAACAGTGGCGTCGATCAGTAGCGGTCGCCTCGGGGACCGCGACCGCCCCCGGGATACTGCCGGTACGGGTCCACGGGCGCGTCGTCGTCACGTCGGCGGCCGGGCCGCTGGCCGCGGTAGTCGGGCTCCTGGCCACCGCGCCGGGGCGGCTCCGCACGACCGGGCTGACCGCCGTCGCCGCCGTACACACCACCGCCAGGACGGCCACCGCCGCCCTGCGGACGACCGCCGCCACCACCGCCCTGCGGACGACCGCCGCCACTGGCCGGGGGACGGCCACCGCCAGCCGGGGGACGGCCACCGCCGCCGTAAACGCCGCCACCGTCCGGTCGCGGCGCACCGTGGCCACCGTCAGCCGAGGCCGGCCGGCCGCCGCCGCCGTACACGGCGCCACCCGCCGGGGCCGGGCCACCACGACCCGCACCACCCGCCGGGGTCGGACCACCGCGACCCGCACCACCGCCGTAGACCGCGCCGCCGGCCGGCGCGCCGCCCCCGTAGACACCACCCCTGCGGTCGTCGTCGGCCGGGAACCCGTCAACGGCGCGGCCGGCGCGCGGGCCGAACGGTTCACCGTCCGGCTCCGACGGGTCGGACTCGTCAGCGGTCGGCGGCCGACGGCGGGCGCGAACGATGCCGAAGATTCCGGCGGCGACCAACAGAAGGCCGATCAGCCCGACCGCCCCGACCAGGTACGTGATGTCGTCGAGGCTCAGCCCGTCGGTCCAGGACTTCGAGGCGGCCGGCTTGCCGCCGTCCTCGGCACTCAGCGGCGCGGCGGTCGACGTGGACGGGGTGTAGCCGAGGATGTCGACCGGCTCGTCGTCGGTGAACCGGCCCGCGTCGGAGACGGTGAGGAACGACTTTCCGTCCGAGGTGTAGCTGATGGCCTCGCCGAACGGGTCGGCCAGCGGCGTCACCCGCGGCTTGCCGGTGGTGAGCGCGCCCACGATGTCGCCACCGGTCACGTCGAACTCGAAGGCGTCCGCGTACGTGCGCAGAACCACCCGGGAGCCGTCCGGTGCCCTCGATGCGCCGGTGATGGCAATCCGGCCGAACGTGTTGAGGGTGTTCTCCGTCTGGGTCTTCGGCAGCGTGAGCTCGCCGGCCTTACGCATCGGCACCGGGTCGGTGTCGCCGCTCTTGAGAGCCGCCGACGGCGTGTAGATCTCGGCCTTGCCACTGGTCACCTTGGTGATGATCAGCGGTTTTCCGTCGTCGCCGATGAGCAACGCCTCAGCGTCGTGCGGTTTGGCCTCCGGGTAGGAGAGCCGGTGCAGCGTCGGCTGCTTGGCGCCGGTGACCGGCATCGACCAGAGTGCGACGCGGCTGCGGCGCTCCTTCGAGTCGGGGTTGTCACCGGTGTCGGCGATCCAGAGGGTGCGGCCGTCCTTGGACAGGGCGAGATCCTCGGTGTCGAACGGACCCTGCCCCGAGTAGCGGACCGGCTCCTTCGAGATCTTGCACTTGCTGTCGAGGAAGAACACCCGCTTGCGCGCCGCGACGTCGGTGCCGTCGTTGATGACGATGTAGCCACTCTTGGTGGCCACCAGCCCGGACAGCTCCCGTAGGCGCTCGTCGGCGATCGTGCATCGCTTCTGGCCAGGGTTCGCTGCGGGCGGCCCGGACGCCCCAGGGGCGGGAGCCGCTGCGGCGACTCCGGCGAGCGCCACGGTTGCCCCGAGCAGGCCGAGGGCAACCGTGACCGAGGAAACAACGCGGCGCATTCGGCCAGTGTCGCATGCCGCGCGTTTCCGGTGGATGACGCCGTGGCCGCTCAGGACCGGCTGCCGGCCGCCTGCCCCTGCCGCTCCACGTCGAAGGCCGTCAGCTCCGCCGCAAGCTCCGCGCCGACGCGGACGTGCAGCAGAGTGCCCTCCGGCAGGTGCGACGTGCTGAGCACCTCACCAGTGCGGTGCGCCCGAGCGACCAGGTCACCCCGGTCGTACGGCAGCACGGCCCGGACCTCCACGGCCGGACTCGGTAGCCGCTCCTCGATCGCCGCGCGCAGCTCGTCCATGCCGCGCCCCGAGTGCGCGGACACGAAGATCGCGTCCGGCCAGAGCCGCTTGAGCCGCAGCAGAGTGTCCTCGTCGGCCGCGTCGGTCTTGTTGACCACCAACAGCTCGGGAAGCCGGTCCGCGCTGACCTCGGCAAGCACCGCGTGGACCGCCCGGACCTGCTCCTCCGGATCCGGGTGGGTGCCGTCCACGACGTGCACCACCAGATCCGCCTCCGCGACCTCCTCCAGCGTCGAACGGAACGCCTCGACGATCTGGTGCGGGAGGTGTCGGACGAAGCCGACGGTGTCGGAGAGGGTGTAGAGCCGCCCGTCCGAGGTGGTGGCCTTGCGGGTCGTCGGGTCCAGCGTGGCGAACAGCGCGTTCTCCACCAGCACGCCCGCGCCGGTCAGCCGGTTGAGCAGGCTGGACTTGCCGGCGTTGGTGTAGCCGGCGATGGCGACTGCGGGAACGGAGTTGCGGGAACGCCGGGCACGCTTGGTCACGCGGACCGTCTTCATGCTCTTGATCTCACGGCGCAGCCGGGAGATGCGGTGACGGATCCGCCGCCGGTCGGTCTCCAGCTTGGTCTCACCGGGACCACGAACACCCACACCGCCACCGGCGCCACCACCGCGGCCGGAACCACCGGTCTGCCGGGAGAGCGTCTCACCCCAACCGCGCAGTCGGGGCAGCAGGTATTGGAGCTGGGCCAGCTCGACCTGCGCCTTACCTTCCTTGCTCTTGGCGTGCTGGGCGAAGATGTCGAGGATCAGCGCGGTGCGGTCGACGACCTTGACCTTGGTGCGCTGCTCCAGGTTGCGCAGCTGCGACGGGGACAGCTCACCGTCACAGATGACCGTGTCGGCGCCGGTGGAAAGCACCACCGCGCCGAGATCGTCGACCTTGCCGCGGCCGATGTACGTGGCCGGGTCGGGTCGGGTACGACGTTGAATGAGCCCTTCGAGCACCTGCGAACCGGCGGTTTCGGCCAGCGCGGCGAGCTCGGTCAGCGAGTTTTCCGCGTCGGTGACGGTGCCTTCGGTCCAGACGCCCACCAGGACGACCCGCTCCAGCCGCAGCTGGCGGTATTCCACCTCGGTGACGTCGGTGAGCTCGGTTGACAGGCCCGGGACGCGTCGGAGGGACTGCCGCTCCGACAGCTCCATCTCGCCGGTGGTGACGTCGTCGAGCTCGTCCTCGACGGGGACAAAGCTCTCCTGGTCTCGCAAGCGGTTCTCCTGTCCGTTTTGATAAGTAGAACGTAATCCTGACATGACACAACGCCGAACGCACCTGCTATATGCCCATGGTGAAGGTCGCCAAAAGTGGGGGCGAATGCTGGTCGGCCGCGACAACCCGGTAGAAATGCGGGCGGCGGCCGATCGGCCGCACAGCCGTTACGGAGGGATCCCGTGGCCATCACCCGAATGCCCAGCGCCGGATTTTCGATCACCATCCGGATCGCCGTGACCGCGGACGCCTCCTCGATCGGCCGACTCACCACCTCCGTCGGCGAGGCCGGGGCGATCGTCACGGCGCTGGACGTGGTGGACTCGGACCCGACCCACGTGATCGTCGACCTGACCTGCGACACCGCCGACGCCGGTCACGCCGACCAGGTGGTCGACGCGCTGACCGCGCTGGACGGCGTGGACGTGCGCAAGGTGTCGGACCGGACGTTCCTGCTGCACCTGGGCGGCAAGATCGAGGTGACCTCGAAGGTCGCGCTGCGCAACCGCGACGAGCTGTCCCGCGCGTACACCCCTGGGGTGGCCCGGGTCTGCATGGCGATCGCCGAGAACCCGGCCGACGCCCGGCGACTGACCATCAAGCGCAACACCGTCGCCGTGGTCAGCGACGGCTCGGCGGTGCTCGGCCTGGGCAACCTCGGCCCGGCCGCGTCGCTGCCGGTGATGGAGGGCAAGGCCGCGCTGTTCAAGCGCTTCGGCGGGGTGGACGCCTGGCCGGTGGTGCTGGACACCCAGGACACCGATGAGATCGTGCAGATCGTCAAGGCGATCGCGCCGGCCTACGGCGGCATCAACCTGGAGGACATCGCCGCGCCGCGCTGCTTCGAGATCGAGGCCCGGCTGCGCGAGGCGCTGGACATTCCGGTCTTCCACGACGACCAGCACGGCACCGCGATCTGCGTGCTGGCCGCGCTGACCAACGCGCTGCGGGTGGTGGGCAAGCGGCTCGAGGACGTCCGGGTGGTCGTCTCCGGAGCCGGGGCGGCCGGCACCGCGATCATGAAGTTGCTGCTGCGCCAGGGCGTCGGCGACATCATCGCGTACGACCGGGAGGGCGCCCTGCACCGCGGGCTGACCGGGCTCAACTCGGCGTGGCAGTGGCTGGCGGAGAACACCAACAAGGAGAACTACTCCGGCGACCTGCCCGGCGCGATCCGCGGCGCCGACGTGTTCATCGGGGTCAGCGCGCCGAACCTGCTCACCGGCGACGACATCGCGCAGATGGCGAAGGACTCGATCGTCTTCGCCCTGGCCAACCCCGACCCGGAGGTCGACCCGCGGGAGGCGCGCAAGCACGCCGCAGTGGTCGCCACCGGCCGCTCGGACCAGCCGAACCAGATCAACAACGTCCTCGCGTTCCCCGGGGTGTTCCGCGGCATGCTCGACGCGCACGCCGAGGAGTTCACCGAGGAGATGGCCCTCGCGGCCGCCCGGGCCATCGCCGACGTGGTCGGCGAGGACAAGATCAACCCGACGGTGATCGTGCCGAGCGTCTTCGACTCCCGGGTCGCCCCGGCGGTCGCCGCCGCCGTGCGCGCCGCCGCGCACAACCCGAGCCCGCTCCCGGCCGCCGACCCCGGCCCCGCCGACCTCCCCGAGATCGCCGCAAGCGCCAGCGCCACCCCGTAGCGCGCCAACGACCCACCAACCGCGCGCCGTTGATCAAGAGGTTTGCGTCAGGAAGTACGCGAAACTTGACGCGAACCTCTTGATCAACACGGGAAATGGTGGGGCGCGTTAGGGGCGGAGTGTTTTTGGGTTCAGCTCGCCGGTGGCTACCAGGACGGCGGGGCCGGAGAGCCAGCAGGAGTCGGCAGTGACCGTCACCGTCAGGCGGCCTCCGGGCACGTCCACGGCTACCACGCCGGTGTTTCGCCCGGCGTCGCGCAGCGCCACCGCGCCCACCGCGCAGGCACCGGTGCCGCAGGACAGGGTCTCGGCGCTGCCGCGCTCGTACACCCGCATCACGCTGTGCTCGTCGGTGCCGTCGACCGGGTCACCCGCCACGATGAACTCGACGTTCACCCCGCTCGGGAAGACCGCCGGGTCGAACCCGGGCGCGACGGTCAGGTCCAGCGCCGACAGCTCCACGCCGGCCGGCAGCACGCAGACCAGGTGCGGGTTGCCGACGTCCACCACCGCACCGGTCAGGGTCAGCCCGCCGAGGGTGGCGGCGGAACTGTCGTACACCCGGGGTCGGCGCATCTCGACGGACACGACGTCGCCCTCGACCAGCGCGCGCACGACGCCGGCCCGGGTGGCCACCGGCAGCGCCGCTCCGGCCGGCGTAGCCAACCCGGTGTCGAGCAGGTAGCGCACGAAGACCCGGGCGCCGTTGCCGCACATCTCGGCGAACGAGCCGTCGGCGTTCCAGTAGTCCATGAACCACTCGGCCTCGCCGGCCATACCCGCGCCGTCCGGATGCTTCGCCGCGCGGACCACCCGCAGCACGCCGTCCGCGCCGATGCCCCGACGCCTGTCGCAGAGGGCCGCGACCAGCTCCGGGGTCAGGTCGAGCTGACCGTCCGGGTCGGGAAGGAGGACGAAGTCGTTGCCGGTGCCGTGGCCCTTTGTGAACTCCACTCCCCCATCATCGCGCAGCCGCCGGCACCAGACGCAGGGCGGCCCCGATCAGGTCCGGGGTCGTCGAGTCCAGCCAGTGGATCCGTGGGTCACGGCGGAACCAGGACCGCTGCCGGCGGACGAAGCGCCGGGTCGCCCGGACCGTCTCGTCGTGCGCCTGCGCCTCGGTCAGCTCACCGGCGAGCAGGCGCAGCACCTGCTGGTAGCCGAGCGCCCGACTCGCCGTCCGCCCCTCGCGCAGCCCGCGCCCGACCAGCTCACGGGTCTCCGGCACCAGGCCGTCGGCCCACATCCGGTCGACCCGCAGCGCGATCCGCTCGTCCAGCAGGCCGGTGTCGAGGTCGACGCCGAGCTGGACCGACGGGTAGTACGGCGTGGGCTGCGGCAGCGAGGCGGCGAACGGCGCGCCGGTCAGCTCGATCACCTCCAGGGCCCGCACGATCCGCCGGCCGTTGCCCGGCAGGATGCTCTCGGCGGCGACCGGGTCGGCGGCGCGCAGCCGCGCGTACAGCGGGGCCGGGCCGACCTCGGCCAACTCCCGTTCCAGCCGCTCCCGTAGCGCCGCGTCGGTGCCGGGGAACTCGAAGCGCTCCAGCACCGCGCGCACGTACAGCCCGGAGCCACCGACCAGCAACGGCACCCGCCCCCGGGACAGGATGTCGTCCACCGCCGCGCGGGCCAGTCGCTGGTACTCCGCGACGCTCGCCGGCTCGGTGACCTCCCAGATGTCCAACAGGTGATGCGGCACCCCGTCCCGCTCGGCGAGGGTCAGCTTGGCGGTGCCGATGTCCATGCCCCGGTAGAGCTGCATCGAGTCGGCGTTGACCACCTCGCCGTTCAGGGCATGCGCCAACGCGATGCTCAGCGCGGACTTGCCGGCCGCGGTCGGGCCGACCACAGCGACGACCAGGCCCGTCACACCCGCTCCCAGGACGCCACGAAGTAGGCCACCCCGTAGGGGGCGGAGTCGTGCAGCAACTCGCCGCGCCACCCACCACCGGCCGCGCGGGCCGCACCGGCGAGCACCTGCCAGGGGGCGCGACCGGCGGCCTTCAGCTCCGTCGACACCACCGGGTCGAGGCCGAGCAGGGCGTCCAGGTCCGCGTCGGCCAGCGCCGCGGCAACCCTCTTGTCGTACGGGAGGGCGCGCGCGTCGTCGTACCCGGGTGCCTTCTCTCCCCGGCAGGCCGACCCGTCCCCGAGCACCAACGACGCCACCCGGTCACCGGCGGCGCCGACCTCGTCCGCGAGCGCGGCCAGCTCGGCCGGGCCCGCGTCGGCGGCCACCTGCACGGCCGTCACCGGCGGTCGGATGTCGTGACGGGCCAGCAACCACGCGCCGACGGTCAGGCTCAACGGCAGCACCGCACCCCGGTCCGGTTGGCCCGGCACCAACGGCACGTACAGATCGACACCCCAGGGCTGGAGAGAACCGGTCGCCGGGGTGGGGATCGGGCCGGTCACCGGGCCGGTGCCCACCAGCACCACAATGTCCGGATCGGCGGCAAGGAGCCGGCGTACGGCGGTGTCGCAGGCCGCCCGCAGATCGTCCAACTCCGGGGCCGCGGAGCCGGCCACCTCGGGCACGAGCAGGGGCGGATGCGGGCAGACGGCAGCGGCGACCAGTGGCACCCGTCCACCGTAGCGGGAATCCCCGGTGCGTCTCCGCGCCGATCCGGTCATTCGGCCCCTAGGACACCGTATGGTCACGGTCGGCGATAGGCGCTCGACGCGGACCGGGTCGGACCTGTGACAATGCCGGAAGCAACTTGGCTGCGCCGTGGCGGCGACGGGGGATCGATCCCTCGACGCCGGGAGAACGAGGATGGGTACATGAGCGACTGGACTGCCTTCGGACGGGTGGACGCGGACGGCACCGTGTACGTCAAGACCACCGAGGGAGAGCGGGTGGTCGGATCCTGGCAGGCGGGAGCACCGGAGGAGGGCCTGGCACACTTCGCCCGTCGCTTCGCCGACCTGGTGACCGAGGTGGACCTGACCGAGGCGCGACTCAAGTCGGGTGCGGCGGACGCCGGGCACTCGTTGAGCACGATCCGGCGGATCCGTGCCACGCTCCCCGAGGCCAACGTGGTCGGCGACATCGACGCGCTGGCCACCCGCCTGGACAAGCTGGCGACCCTCGCCGAGGAGAAGGCCGGCGAAGCGCGCGCCGCCCGGGACGCCGCTCGCGGCGAGGCCCTGGCCCGCAAGACCGCGCTCGTCGAGGAGGCCGAGAAGCTGGCCGCCGAATCCACCGGGTGGAAGACCGCCGGGGACCGGCTCAAGGAGATCCTCGACGAGTGGAAGACCATCCGCGGGGTCGACAAGAAGGCCGACGGTGAGCTGTGGAAGCGGTTCGCCGCAGCCCGGGACGGCTTCACCCGCCGCCGCGGCGCCCACTTCGCCTCCCTGGACTCGCAGCGCAAGCAGGCCCAGACCGCCAAGGAAGAGTTGGTAGCCGAAGCGGAGAAGCTCTCGGAATCCACCGATTGGGCCGCCACCGCCAACCAGCTCAAGGACCTGATGACCCAGTGGAAGGCCGCTCCGCGCGCCTCCAAGGAGGCCGAGCAGAAGCTCTGGGAACGGTTCCGGGGTGCGCAGGACGCCTTCTTCAGCCGGCGCAGCGAGGTCTTCTCCGCACGGGACAACGAGCAGCGCGGCAACCTGGAGCGCAAGCAGGCCCTGCTCGTCGAGGCCGAGGCGTTGGACATCGACGCCGACCCGAAGGGCGCCCAGGCCAAGCTGCGGGAGATCCAGGCCCAGTGGCACGAGGCCGGCCGGGTGCCCCGCGAGGCGGCCGCCGGGCTGGAGCGTCGACTGCGCGTCATCGACGACAAGGTCCGTGACGTGATGGACTCGGCGTGGCGCCGCACCACCAAGGAGGACAACCCGCTGCTCGCCCAGATGCGGGCGCAGGTCGCGGAGGCCGAGGACCGGCTGGCCCGGGCGCAGAGCGCCGGGGACGCACGCCGGATCAAGGAGGCTGAGCAGGCCCTCGCCTCCAAGCGGCAGTTCCTCCAACTCGCCGAGCAGGCCGGCTGAGCTGACGACGTCCGGAGCCCCCGGTCCCCAGCGGGACCGGGGGCTTCCGCGTGTCCGCCCTCAGACGTCCGCATCCCCGAGCGCCCGCACCCGCCCCGAACCCCCGAGCGCTGTAGCCCCGACCCCCCGATCCCCCGGGTCCGCGCCCCCACGGCCCCGAGCCCCGCGCCCGCGCCCAGTTCAAGATCGGCGCAACTTCCCGGATGTTGCTGCCTCGGACAGGCGGGAGACAACAACATCCCTGATGTTGCGCGGATCTTGACGACCAGCAGCGTCCTGAGAGACCCGGAGCGGGTTGCGGCATCCACGGCCGCCGAGGTCATGCTCGATCCAGGATGTAGTGGCCACGTACCGGCCGGGAGACCACTCCATCCATGTTCTAGCGCGATCATGCAGGGGGGCACGCGATGCAAGGCGGGCAGCGCGAGCGGAGAAACGGGCACGGTGCGAACGGGCGTGGGCGCGGGGCGGGCGCGAGTGTGGGCGGGGATCGCGGGCGCGGCGCGAGACCGAGCGGAGACCGCAAGCCCGGCGCGAGCGCGGGCGGCGGGGCGGGGCGGTGCGGGCGGCCAGGTTGACGCATTGACGTGGGCTGATCAGAATGAGCGACGGAGCCAGGTAGGGCCACCGGCGCGAGGGCGACGAAGGCGGAACATCCGCCGTCGAGGGTCGCCGGTGAGCTTCCGCGAGTGACCACGTCCGCGTGACATGGGCCGTCGCGTGCTGTCCGCGTACTCCTTTGGGGCCGTGCCATGCGGACGGCCGCCCGCCGGCGTCGTTCCTGGACGGCGCCGGACCTCCGAAGTGGAGCTCGAATTGTTCCGTCCTAAAGCTCTCGGCGGTGCGCTCACCGCGCTCGTCACCGTCGCGGCTGGCGTGTTCCTCGCCGCCGCCGTCAGCACCAGCCCGGCCGTCGCCGCGGGTACCGGTACGGGTTATCTGCACACCAGTGGCAACCAGATCGTGGACAGCACCGGTGCGACGGTCCGGTTGACCGGCATCAACTGGTTCGGCATGGAGACCGACAACAAGACCTTTCACGGGCTGTGGTCGAACAACCCGTGGCGGGGACAGCTCGACACGATGGCCCGGCTGGGTTACAACACGTTGCGGGTGCCGTACTCGAACGACGCGCTGAAGCCGGGTGCGACGGCCAGTGGGATCAACGACTTCGTCAACCCGGACCTGATCGGGCTGTCGCCGTTGCAGATCCTGGACAAGGTGATCGACTACGCCGGCAGCAAGGGCATGCGGATCATCTTGGACCGGCACCGGCCGACGGCGGCCGGGCAGTCGCCGCTCTGGTACACGTCGACGGTTTCCGAGGCGACCTGGATCAACGACTGGAAGATGCTCGCCCAACGGTACGCGGGCAACCCGACGGTGATCGGCGCCGACCTGCACAACGAGCCGCACGCGGAGGGCACCAACCCGGCAGCCACCGGCGCGTGCTGGGGCTGTGGCGACACCACCCGGGACTGGCGGCTCGCCGCCGAGCGGGCCGGGAACGCCATCCTCGGTGTCCAGCCCAACTGGTTGATCTTCGTGGAGGGGGTGAGCTGCCCGAGCGGTGGCCTCTCCAACGTCTGGGACGGCGACACCAGCAACGACGAGGACTGCGGTTGGTGGGGCGGCAACCTGTCGAAGGCGGGTCAGTTCCCGGTCCGGCTGAGCGTGCCGAACCGGTTGGTCTACTCGCCGCACGAGTACGCCACCTCGGTGTACCGGCAGACCTGGTTCGACGCCCCGGACTACCCGGCGAACATGCCGGCCATCTGGGACAAGTACTTCGGTTACCTCTACAAGCAGAACATCGCCCCGATCATGATGGGCGAGTTCGGCAGCACCCTGGTCGACCCGAAGGACAAGGTGTGGCTGGAGAAGCTGATGGCGTACACCGGGACCGGGGTGACCGGGATGTCCTTCACCTACTGGTCGTGGAACCCCAACTCGGGTGACACCGGCGGGATCGCGCTCGACGACTGGACGAACGTCAACACCGCCAAGCAGGCGATCCTCCAGCCGTACCTGATCGCGCCGTCCGGTGGCGGCACCGGCGGGCCGACGGACCCGCCGACGGACCCGCCGACCGGCGCCTGCACGGCCACCTACCGGCAGGTAAACGCCTGGCAGGGCGGCTTCCAGGGCGAGTTGACAGTGAAGAACACCGGCTCGGGCGCTGTGAACCCGTGGTCGGTCGCCTGGAGTTGGCCGTCCGGGGTGACGTTGGGCAGTGGCTGGAACGCCACAGTCACGCAGTCCGGTACGACTGTCACCGCGGCGGCTCCGAGCCACGCTCCGTCCCTGCCGGCGGGCGGGTCGGTGACGGTGGGCTTCACCGCCAACGGCACGGCCAGCGCGCCGGGCACCGTGAAACTCAGCGGCACCGCCTGCTGATCCACCGGGACGGCCGGTGCGCCGCTGCCGGGACGGCCGGTGCGTAGCGCATCGGCCGTCCCGGCCATTTACATTCAGGTTCTTCTATGTTCTTATCGGGAAAGCGCTTGCCTCTTCGTTGGTGGGCGCGAGCGCGGGAGCCGCTTTCCTTCACGAACCTGCACTGGCGGGCCCGAGGACCACTGGTCCCGGCCGAGACTCGCCGCCCACGGGCATGGGCGTCGCGACACCTCCGTCCGCCTTCTCGAAAGGAAGCAGCATGCGCACAGGACGGCGTCGAATGACGCTGATCGCCACCACTGCCGCAGCCACCGCCACCCTGGTCACCGCCGGGCTGTTGACCTCCGTGTCCGCCCAGGCTGCTGCCGGCTGCCAGGTGGCCTACTCGGTCGCCAGCCAGTGGCCGGGCGGATTCACCGGCAACGTCACAGTCACCAACCTCGGCGACCCGGTCTCCGGGTGGACGCTGCGCTGGTCGTACGGGGCCGGTCAGCAGGTCAGCCAGGCGTGGGGCGCCACCGCCTCGCAGAGCGGCAGCCAGGTCTCCGCGACAAACGTCGACTACAACGGCAGCCTGGCGACAAACGCCAGCGCCACGTTCGGCTTCAACGCGAGTTGGAACAGCTCCAGCAACCCGGCTCCGAGCGGCTTCACCCTGAACAACGTCGCCTGCACCGGCAGCACCACACCGACCACCCCGCCGCCGACCGACCCGCCACCGTCGAGCACTCCCCCGCCCAGCACCCAGCCGCCGTCGACACTCGTCGGCTGGGCCACCCAGAACGGCGGCACCACCGGTGGCGGCAACGCCGCCACCACCACCGTCACCACCGCCTCGGCGTTGACCAGCGCGCTGAACGCGACAGGCGCCGCAGTGATCCGGGTGTCCGGAACGATCACGTGCTCGGGCATGCTGCGGGTCCGGTCCAACAAGACCATCCTCGGCAACTACGGCGCGACCATCGCCGGTTGCGGGTTCAACGTCAGCGGTGACCGCAACGTGATCATCCGTAACCTGACCTTCCGCAGCTGGAACGACGACGCGATCAACGTGCAGGAGTCGGCCACCAACATCTGGATCGACCACAACAGCTTCAGCAACGGGTACGACGGCGCTGTCGACATCAAGCGCGGCTCGGACTTCGTCACCGTCTCGTGGAACCGGGTCTTCAGCCACGACAAGACAATGTTGCTCGGCCACAGCGACGACAACGCCAGCCAGGACGTCGGTCACCTGCGGGTGAGTTACCACCACAACTGGTTCGACGGCAGCAACCAGCGCAACCCTCGGGTGCGCTTCGGCAACCCGGTGCACGTGTACAACAACTACTACCGGGCCAACGGCGGCTACGGCGTGGCGTCCACCGAGAACGCCGGCGTGCTCGTCGAGGGCAACTACTTCGAGAACGTCGACGACCCGTACCACCGCGGTGAGGGGGACTCGGGGCCCGGCAGCCTGGTCGCCCGCAACAACCACTTCGTCAACTCGCCCACCGGCCAGGCCGGCGGCAGCGTGGCCAGCATCCCGTACTCCTACCAACTGGACACCGCCAGCAACGTCAAGTCCATCGTGACGGCGGGCGCCGGCGCCGGCCGGATCACCGTCTGACTCGACCTTCCGCGGAAGGGCCCCTCGTCCAGGGGCCCTTCCGTGCGGTCAGTGAGTGGCGCAGCCAGCGGCGGGGGCAGCCACGACCGGCGGTGCGCCGATCGTCGGCAGCCCGAGCAACACCCCAGGGGTACGCGGGGAGCGACCCGCCTCGGCCGCGTCACCGGCCCGGGTGCGACGGTGCGCCACCGGCGGTCCGTCGGCGTTCAGGTGGTGCGGCGCGGCGTACGTGACAGTGGTGTGCACGATGTCCCCCGGCCGGATCTGACCAGCGAGGGACTCCCCGTCGGCGGTCTCGGTCGCGAAGTGCACCAGTCGACCGTCGCGGGCCCGACCGGACATCCGGCCGGTCCGCTCGTCCTTGCGGCCCTCGCCGACAGCGACGAGCACCTCGACGGTCTCACCGACGAGGCGCTTGTTCTCCGCCCAGGTGATCTCCTCGACGCATTCGATCAACCGCTCGTAGCGCTCCTGCACGACCTGCTTGGGCAGTTGATCGTCCATTGTCGCGGCGGGGGTGCCGGGCCGCTTCGAGTACTGGAAGGTGAAGGCCGAGGAGAACCGGGCCTCCCGGACCACGTCCAGGGTGCGCTGGAAGTCGGCCTCGGTCTCACCGGGGAAGCCGACGATGATGTCGGTGGTGATCGCCGCGTCCGGCATCGCCGCGCGGACCTTCTCGATGATCCCCAGGTAACGCTCGGAACGGTAGGACCGGCGCATAGCCCGGAGCACGTCGTCGGAGCCGGACTGCAACGGCATGTGCAGCGAGTGGCAGACGTTCGGCGTCTCGGCCATCGCGGCGATCACGTCGTCGGTGAAGTCCTTCGGGTGCGGGCTGGTGAAGCGCACGCGCTCCAACCCGTCGATGTCGCCGCAGGCACGCAGCAGCTTGCCGAACGCGAACCGGTCGCCGAACTCCACACCGTACGAGTTGACGTTCTGCCCGAGCAGGGTCACCTCCAACACGCCCTCGTCGACCAGGGCGCGCACCTCGGAGAGGATGTCGCCGGGGCGCCGGTCCTTCTCCTTGCCGCGCAGCGCCGGCACGATGCAGAACGTGCAGGTGTTGTTGCACCCCACCGAGATCGACACCCAGCCGGCATACGTGGACTCGCGGCGGGTGGGCAGCGTGGACGGGAAGACGTCGAGGGACTCCAGGATCTCCACCTCGGCGGCGGCGTTGTGCCGGGCCCGCTCCAGCAGCACCGGCAGCGCACCGATGTTGTGGGTGCCGAAGACCACGTCCACCCAGGGGGCCTTACGGACGATGTCGCCCCGATCCTTCTGGGCGAGGCAGCCGCCGACAGCGATCTGCATCCCGGGGTGCTTGTCCTTCACCGGGCGCAGACGACCGAGGTTGCCGTAGAGCCGGTTGTCAGCATTTTCCCGCACCGCGCAGGTGTTGAAGACCACGATGTCCGGGGTGTCGTCGCCAGCGGGTGCACGCTCGTATCCCGCCTGCTCGAGCAGGCCGGAGATGCGTTCGGAGTCGTGCACGTTCATCTGGCAGCCGTACGTGACGACGTTGTAGGTCCTAGCCACCCTGTTGGTGCCCCTTCCCCTCGGGCTACCAGGGTAGCGGCCCGGCCCGGGGGGACCTCCGACCGGCATTGTCCCGTCCTGCGGCGTTGACCCGGCGACCCGTGGTGAGGGTCTACGGCGGGCAGTACGCTGCGGCACAGAACGTGTTCTGGGCGATTCGGGGTCTTCGTACTCAGGGCCGCCACTGCGCGGCTCCGCTCAGCCGGGCAGCGCAGAACGACCCGCGGGAGGCCACACGTGACGCGAGGAGATGCGACACAACGCCTCGTCACGACGCCGGACGGGCGGCGCCTCGCCGTGGAGACCTCCGGCGCAGCGGACGGTCCCCCGGTCTTCCTGCTGCACGGCACCCCCGGCAGCCGCAGCGGCCCTCGCCCCCGGGGCATCGTCGTCTACCGCCTCGGCGTGCATCTCGTCTGCTACGACCGACCCGGGTACGGCGACTCCGACCGGCACGAGGGTCGGCGGGTGGCCGACGCCGCCGCCGACGTGGCGGCGATCGCCGACGACCTCGGCATCGAGCGGTTCGCGGTGGTGGGCCGAGCCGGTGGCGGGCCGCACGCCCTGGCCTGCGCCGCGCTGCTGCCGGACCGGGTCACCCGGGCCGCCGTGCTGGTGGGGCTCGCCCCGGCCGGCGCGCCCGACCTGGACTGGTACGCGGGCATGGCGGAATCGAACGTGGAGGACTTCGGGCAGGCCGACGAGGACCTCGCCGAGCTCACGCTCAACCTGAAGGTTCGCGCGGACGAGGCCCGCCGGGACCCGATGACGCTGCTGGACTTTCTCCGCCCCCAGTTGCCCGACGAGGACATCCGGGTCGTCGACGACGTCGCGATCCGCCGACTGCTGACCGACATGTACTCCGAGGCGCTGCGACACGGTCCCGAGGGTTGGATCGACGACGTGCTGGCGATCCGGCGCGGCTGGGGGTTCGACCTGGGCGCCATCCGCGCGGAGGTCCGGCTCTGGCACGGCGAGCAGGACCGCTTCTCCCCGGTGGAGCACTCGCACTGGCTCGCCTCGCGGATTCCGCGCGCCGAGGTGCAGGTGCAGCCCGGCGCCGCGCACTTCGGGGCGGTGGAGATCCTGCCGCAGACCCTGACCTGGCTGGCCACGCCGGACCTCGCGACCAGCCCGCAGCTCTGAACGCCCGACCCGGCCGGACCGGCGGGTCGGCGGACGGCCGGTCACCCGCCGAACGCCCCGCTCAGATGGTGTGTGGGTCGATCACCCGGACCACGAACCGCCGTTCGCGCAGGGTCTGCACTGTGGGATGTTCCAGACCGATCACCTCTGCCAGCCGGTCCGCCACGACCCCGACGTCCTCGGTGGCGGGGCCGTCGCCGGCCTGTCTCGCCACCAGGGCGAGATCGCCGAGGCAGCGCAGCGTGTCGGGGTGGTCCGCACCGATCACCGCGGCCAGCCGGCCGGCGGTCTCCCGCAGCCGGTCCCGCGCCGACTCCCAGTCACCCTCCTCGGCGAGGCACACCGCCTGGTTGACCTCCGCCGCGAGGGTGTGCGGGTGGTCCGGCCCGAGCACCTTGCGCAACTCGCCGACCGCCCGGGCCGCCGACGCGAGGGCGTCCGACCTTCGCCCGAGCGCGCGCTCCGCGGCCGAGATGTTGCTCAGCGTCGCCAGGGTGTGCGGGTGCTCCGGGCCGAGCCGGAGCTGCTCCTCGAACGCCACCCGCACGGCGTTCATCTCGGTGAGCGCCCGAGCCGCGTCGCCGACGGCCAACAGGTTCGCCGCACGGCTGGAACGACACGCCACCGTTTCCGGGTTGTCCGGACCGAAACGATCGTCGAGTTCGCGGTAGGCCGTCTCGAACATCGGTGCGGCCTCGCTGCCCCGACCGGAACTGCGCAGGGACACCGCCAGGTTGACCTGAGCGGCGAGACTCTGGCCGTCATCCGGCCCGAGCACCTCGCAGTACGTCTCGTACACGGTGCGCAGCAGGGCCGTCGACTTTTCGTACTCGCCAGCTTCGCGCAGGTCGCTGCCGAGCCGCACGGCGGAGACGAGGGTGTAGGGATGTGTGGGGCCGAGCACCAGCCGCCGCCGCTGGTGCACGTCGTCGTCCCAGCGACGGGCCGACCGGTAGTCGCCGACCAGCCGGTACGAGACGGCGAGGTTGTTGGCTGCGCTCAACGTCCGGGGGTGGTCCTCGCCGAACACCTGGAGCCAGGAGGCGTAGGTGGACCGGTCCCGTTCCAGGGCCTCGGCGTAGCGGCCGAGCGCCCGCAGGTCAGCGCCGAGGCTGCCGGCGGTCATCAGACTGTGCGGGTGCAGCGGGCCCAGCAGTCGGCGTTGCTCGGCCAGCACCGCCTCGTCCAGTTCCCGCGCCTCGTCGAACCGGCCCCGGCAGCGCAGGATGTTCGCCCGGTTGAACCGCAGGTGCAGCAGTTGGCGGCCCAGCGCCGACGCCTCGACCTCGTCGTGAGGGTCCCCGAGCCGGGCGCTCCAGGTGTCGTCCACCTCCTGGCTGAACACGTCGGCCTGATCCAGACCGCCGCGCTGCCACAGATAACGGACCCGGTCGATCAGTAGCTGACACACCGGCTCGTCCGGGCAGGTCAGCGCCTCGGAGACCTCCAGGTGCGGCCAGAGCATGCGCAGCCGGGCCCAGGTGGTCGGGTCGTCCACGTCGCCACGGGGCCGGGATGCGGCCAGCACGAGGTGCACCTGGTGTCGGGCGGCGTTGATCTCGTCGTCGGTCATCCGGTCGCGGACCACCGCCTGCATCAGCCGGTGCACCTGGACGCGACCGCCCTGGACGTCGAGTTTGAGCAGTGCCAGGCGGTTGATCTGCTGGACCAGGGCGCCGCGCACCAGCCGCTCGGTAACCGACGGGTCGAACGGCACGAGGGCCGCCGCCATCTCGTCACTGTAGATGAGTTCGAGGGCGATCTCCGGGGCCAGCACCGAGCAGAGCTGCAACAGCCGGTAGGCGGCGGGCGCCTGCTCCAGCAGCCGGTTCAGTGACAGGTCCCAGGTCGCCTCCACGGAGAGGGCGCTGGGGCCGTGCCGCTCGATCTGCCGCAGGTAGTCGGCGACCGACGTGCCGGTGTCGGCGAGCCAGGCCCCCGCCGCGGCCACAGCGATCGGAAGGTCGCCGAGCGCCTCGGCCACCCGGTCGGCCTCCTCGGCGCTGATCGTGGGCACCCGCTGGGCGAGGTGCGCCACGCTCTCGGTGCGGTCGAAGACGTCCACCTGGATCGGGTTCGCCCGGTCACCCCAGGCGCGGTTGCGGGAGGTCAGCAGAACGTGCCCGGGGCCCTGCGGCAGGAAGGGCTCGATCTGGTCGAGTTCTTCGGCGTTGTCCAAGACGACGAGCCACCGCTCGTACGGCTCACCACGGCCGAGTACCTGGAGCACCGACCGGACCGTGTCGGGCAGGGTCGGCCCGACGAGGATGCCGAGGCGACCGGCGAGGTCGGCGAGGGCCGTGTCGACGAACTGCGGCGGGTCCGCCACGATCCACCAGACCACGTCGTACCCGGCCCTGAACCGGTGCACGTATTCCAGGGCCACCTGCGTCTTGCCGACGCCGCCCATGCCCTGCAGGGCGACCGGCAGCACCACGGCGCTGCCCCCGCTCTGCAACTGCGCGCGCAGCCGCGCCAGGTCGTCCTCCCGGCCGGTGAACCGGGCGTTCCGGTTGGGAGCATTGAAGATCAACGGCTCGGTGCCGGGATAACGGGCACTCCCACCCGCTGGGCCGTCCGCCGACGACGGCACCGGCCGGCCGACCAGCCGCAGCACCCGTTCCGCGGCGGTCGCGGCGCTCACGTTGACCAGGTTGGTGGAGCTCTGGGACGGGAACTCGGCCAGTGGGCGCAGGTCGTCGACGTACACGGCCAGGGCCGTGGAGCCGGTGCTCGTGTCCCGGTCGGGCATACCACCGGACGGGGCCGCCACGTAGGCCGGCGAGACCACTGTCAGCGTGCGCGGGGCCGGCGTACCGGCGGACCCGACGGCGGCCGTGGGCTCCACCACCCGCAGCCCGGCCGAGCTGAGCAACCGCTCCAGCCACTCGGCCCAGATGGCGTCCTCCGGCGCGTACCGGAGCACGATCTGGTCGTCGATCGCCTCGGTGCGTCGGCGGAACCGGGCCTTGCCCCGCTCCCGCACCGACTCGTCCATCACCGGCAGCGCGGTCACCCCGCCGTTGGTGAGGATCCCGGTCAACGTCTCGTACGCGGCCAGCAGCGACGTCGGTGAGCCCGACGGGTCGCCGAACGTCGCGAGGGTCTCCTCGTACGCGTAGAACGGTCGGTACGGGACCTCCACCACGGCCCAGTAACGCCGCCGTTCCGCCTCGGTCATGCCGGCCGGCAACCCGGCGAACCGGCGCATGGCCAGCAGGCGACCCGCCTTGGCCCGCTCCTTCTCGGCCTGGTCGACCCGCATCGGCACCGGCAGGACCCGGATGTCGCGCCGCCGGTACCGGTCCCGTACCGAGTGCGCCACCCGGGCCGCGCCGTCGATGCCCTGGTCGCTGAGAGTGAAACAGTCGACCAGGGTGTCCGGTAGGTGCAGGGTGCAGATGTCGGCGACGTCGCTCAACCCCGTCCGGCTGTCGATCAGGGTGAAGTCGTACTGGCGCTTCATGTCCGCCCGTAGCGCCTCGAAGAACTGCGCGCCACCCAGCCGGTTGTAGAAGTTCTCCCAGTCCAGCCCGCTCACCGAGACGGCGTAGTCGCTGTTCTGCCGCCCGGCGGAGAGGAAGTCGAGGCCGCCGCCGTCGGGGAAGTTCCAGCGCAGCGAGAACGCGTGCCGCCCGACCCGGGCGTACTGCTCCATCCAGCGGTCCGGCCGGTCGTCGACCCGGGTGGTCTCCCACTCGTAGTCGCGAATCATGTCGATCACACCGCTGGTGCCCTGGATCGCCTCGGCGTCGAGGAACGGGTGGAAGAAGCGGTGCAGACCTGGCGATTCGAGGTCCCAGTCGGCGACGAGCACCCGCTTGCCGCTGGCAGCCAGGATCCAGGCCACGTTGGCCAGCGCCATCGTTCGGCCCGTTCCACCCTTGAACGAGTAGAAGGTCACGACCTGGCCTTCGCGATCGTTGTTCATCGGTTTTCTCCGTGGGGACGCGGTGGGGCCGGATCATCAGGCGGGGACGCGGGGTCGGTGGAAACGGTCGAGCCGGCGGCGGGCGGGCCGTCACGCAGGCTCGGCACCGGCTCTGGCGGTGGTTCGAAGGGGACGACCGGGCCGTACTTGAGGAACTGCCGGCGCGCCTCGGTGACCAGCGCGGGCATCAGGTCGACGAACTCCGGCATGTTGCACGCCCGCTTCACCTGGGGCAGGCCGGCGTCGTACAGCAGCTGCGTCACCTCGGTGGCCCAGCGGGTGGCGTCCTGGCTGTCGTCGTCGGTGACCACCAGCGGAACGACCCACTCCCGCAGGCCGTGCAGCATCCGGGCGAGGACGCCGGCCGCGTCCGGCGCCGCCGCGATCCACGGGTCGACAAGCAGCACGGCCGGCCGCCGATCGAGCAGCGCGGAGGCCTGCGCGAGGTCCTCGGTACGGGCCGAGAGCCCGAGCCGCTCGGCGGTGCTGGCCGCGTACTCGGCGGCGGTCAGTTGCTGGCGACCCCCGTACGGCCGCCAGAGCCGGCCGCTGGCGGCGTAGCCGGCGGGGTCGCGATCGGTCGGCAGCCGGTCCCGGGTCGGAGCCAGGACGGCCACGACGAAGTCGGGGTCGGTCGGCGCCGGACCGACCACCTCGTCCAGGCCGGGCGCCCGGGACGGGCCGATCGGTTGTCGCTCGGCGGTGTGCACGATCCGGCTCGCCAGGCGGCTCAGCATCAGCTCGTACTGGGCCCGGTAGGAGGCCAGCATGCAGAACGCGCGCAGGCCGTCCGCCGCGTACTCCGGGACGTCCCGGCCCAGGTCCAGAGCACCGTCCAGCTCCGGGTGGGCCTCCCACGGGGGGAACGGGATCCACAGCACCGGGGTGAAATGGCCGGCGGTGACCCGGGACGACCCGGCGGCGGTCAGCCGGGCCCGGAAGGACTCCTGCTCCCCCAGCGCCCAGGGGCGACTGAAGTAGCCGGGCGAATAGAGCGGGACGAAGACCTCAGCGTCACCGAGCGCCTCGGCGAGGGCGGCCTTCCAGTCGGCGCCCAACGGGATGTGCTGATCGAAGAAGCCGATCCGCATCCCGTCGACCGGTCGCGCCTGACGCCGGACCTCGTCGGTCAGGTCGGCGAAGAACTGGCCGACCCAGACGTCGGCCCGGGCGCCCGGCGGCGGCGCCGAATGGGCGTAGCTGAGGAAAAAGTACGTCCCCCGCGCCGACCGACTCGGGTCCGCCGACGGGCTCATCCCGGCTCCGTCTCGTGCGCGGAGCTACCCGCGATTCGTGGTTCGATGCGACGTCGTGCGAAGGCATGCCGTTCCAAGTCGCGACGGTGCGCGCCGAACCAGCCGATCGCGAAGTCCACTGCGGCACGCACTGGCAGCAGGCGCGCGCTTGCCCGCCCCACCCGACCGTGCCGCACCAACGGCGTCTCCTCGAGCGCGGCACCGACCGTCGGGAAGTCCCGGTCGTCCAGGTCGAGGGCCCGAAAGTCGAGGCGGACCCGCCGCCCGTCGACGAGCCGGAAGCAGCGGTAGTCGCGCTCGGGTAGCGGCACCGGCAGCCGGTACTCGGCCAGGTGCAGGGCGGTGCACGCCTCGTAGCCGAGGCCGAGCAGCAGGATCTGCCCGTCCGTCGCGTAGAGCTCGCCGACCGGTGAGCGTTCTCCCAGGTGGCAGGTGAGGTCATGGGCGTCGGTGAGCTGCCGGGCCTGCGGGCCGAGCGCGGCGAACGAGGTCTGTGGATGATCGCTGCGCACGGCACCGGGGGCACAACGGACGTACTCGGCGAGCGCCCCCATCCGCTGCGCGGGGGTGCTCCGGCGGTCCCAGCCCGGCAACGCCGCCTCGTACCGCTCGCGCTGCGCCCGGTCCATGCCGGCGGTGGCCGCCAGGTGGGCCCGGGAGGTGGTCGAGTTGCCGTCGGTGTGGGTGGGCACCAGCAGCGTGCCGGCCGGGCCGAGGACGTCGCGCAGCGCGCCGGCGAGGGTCGCGGGGCCGTTCTCGAGCGGGCCCACCCGGCGCAGGCCACAGTGCACCAGTAGGCGCGCCCCCGGGCGTACGCCCAACGCCCGCAGGTCGTCGGCGAGGTGCGAACGGCCGAATGTGGGCGGTGGGTGCTCATCTGGCCTCGACACGGGTCTCCTCCAGGGCGTGCCCGAGCTGGCCGACGAACCGCTCACCGGCCGCGGTGAGCGACCGGCTGGCCAGCAGCGCGTCGACGCCGTCCCGGGTCCACCCCAGGAAGTGGGCCGCGTGCGCAGACGCGTCCGGATGGTCGGTGGCCGCCCGGGACTGCCAGACCTGGGTGACGGCGAGATGGGCGTACACCCCTTGGAGGACGCCCTCCGGTGGTCGCGGGTCGGGTCGCCACGGCACCCGGATCCGAAGGCCCTGCCCGGGTTCGACAAGGTCGTACAGGTCGAGCACCGCACCCAGCTTCGCGTGCTGCCACTCGTGCACGAGCAGCACCGCCATCGTCTCCGGGTCGGCATGGGGGGTGACGGCGACAGCCCCGAACGCGTGCCGGGCGGTCGCGCTGCGCAGAGGTCGCGCCGGGTCGGGCGCCAACGGAACGACGGCACGCAGGCCGCCGTCGAGCGCCGCCGCGTGCGCCGGCACGTCCCGGTGCACCACCCGCCAGGCCTCCGCCAGCGTACGGCCCAACGCCCGCGCCGCCGGGACCTCCAGGCGGGACTCGACCGGCTGGCCGTAGCAGTCGCGGTACGGGTCACCGTCCTCAAGGAGTAACCGGCCACCGGGCACCGACACGTCGCGGGTCGGAAACCAGCCGATCGACGGCGACGCCAGCGGATCGAGGAGCACCGTCTGCGCGACCGACCCGCCCCGGACCTGGAACTCGCCGGGCCGGACGGTCACCTCGGCGCTCTCCCCCAGGCCGGGCAGCACCAGGCTGCCGAACGTGGGCAACGTGATCGTGTCGGCCCGCACCGGGACGTGCAACGCGGCCGGGACGCCGACCCGCAGCGCCGCGGCGATGGCGAGGGCGGGCAGTGGGTCGACTGCCGCGCCGAGGCCGGGCGGCGATGACGAGTCGAGGCGATGCACCAGCGCGGGCCGGACGAAGGGGTGGGCCAGGATCGCCCGGACCGCCTCCGGAGCCGCCCGGTCGAGGTGGACGAGCAGCTCCCACGCGGCAGTGGTGCCGGACCCGTCCCGGCAGGCCGCCAGCAGCGCCCGGGTGATGGAGAGCTGGGTGTCGGCGAGCAGCGCGAGCGTCGACGCCGAGCCGTGCCCGGTCGCCAGGTCGTCCAGCAACTCGTCGACGGACGAGGTGGTCGCCCCTTCGCCCGGCGCGGATGGAGTTTTCGGTGGGTAGGCGTCCACTGTGTCGATCAGGCGGAGCAGGTCGGCGCAGTACACCGAAGGGTTGTCGAAGCCGGAGCCGGTGCGCCAGCGGTGGGCGTACAGGCCGCCGCCGCACCGGTCGACCACCGGGCAGGCCCGGCAGGTCGCGCAGAGCCCCTCGACGCCGTCCTGCCGGATGGCGACCCCGGGGTGCCGCGTGACCTCGTCCACCGAGTGGTCGAACACGTCGAAATCGGTGCCGGCCGCGCCGTGGTACGCGGTCTTCAACGAGTCGACCTGCTCCCAGCTGCCGTCCGCCTCGATGACCAGCACGTCGGCCGGCGCGAGACCGAACGCCTCGGTGCCGCCACCACCCGGGCGCAGCGCCTCGAACATCCGGATCGACATCGGGCGCCCGTCATCCACCCACCGCCGGTGCAGCCGCCCCAGCCAGTCCGCGTACGGGGTGGGCTCGGGGCCGGGCCGCTGCGGGGGGTTGTCCCAGGTGGCGTGGGGCAGCAACAGGTCGACCCGGGGCGGGCTCTCGGCCAGCAGCGCCTCGTACACCCGGTCGGGATCGTTGCGGACGTCGATCGTGCAGAGGATGCCGGCGTAGCTGGCGCGGTGTTCCGGCCGTCGGAGCAGGGCCAGCGCCCGCCGGACGAGGTCGTGGCTGCTGCCGCCGTGGGCGAAGACCCGGTGGCGGTCGTTTGCGGCACGGTCGCCGTCGAAGGAGACACCGACCCGCACGTCGTACTCGACGAACAGCCGGCACAGTTCCTCGTCGAGCAGCACGCCGTTGGTCTGCATGCGCAGGTCGAGTCGTGTCCAGGGGGTGATCGTCTCGCACAGCTCGGCCAACACGTCGCGTAACCCGGCGGCCCCCAGCAGCAGCGGCTCACCCCCGTGCAGCACCACGTGCGCGACGGGCAACTCGTGCTCGCGGGCGTGCTCGGCGATGCGCCGTGCGGCGGCCTGGACGGTGGCCGGCGGCATCCGCGTCGGACGGCCACGCCAGGTCTGGTCGGCGTGCTGGTAGACGTAGCAGTGGTCGCAGCTGAGGTCGCACCGGCTGTGCACCTTCAACACGAACTGGCTGATCCGCCGGCAGGATCCGCCCACTCCGGGCGGACCGCACCGGCAGACCATCACTCAGATGGACGAGTTGAAGGCGGCGACGGCCACGATGCCGGACGGCACGGAGTCGTTCGCGACGACGCGGGTGCGCACCGCCTCGATCAGATCGGCGTGCTCGACGGCGATCCGTTCCAGCGGAATGTGCAGGCTACGGGTGAGACCGTCTAGGTCGGGACGGGATGGGCGGGTGGGGGCATGGTCCACAATGAGTCTCCGGGGGCCCGGGGCGCTGGGAGCGCGAGCGGCGGCTGTGGCTCGAACGGCTCTGGTCCGTGACAAGGATAGACAAATATCGACCCAGTGTCACCGTCGGTACCATCGCCGACACGGCGAGTGGCGCACGGCGGTGGACGGAGGAGGAGCTGACATGTGCCGGAGCATCAAGACGCTGCGTGAGCCGTTCACCCCGCAGGTGACCGACGCGGACGTCGAGGCGGCAGCGTTGCAGTACGTCCGGAAGATTTCTGGCTTCCGAGCTCCCGCCGCGCACAACGCCGCCGCTTTCGACGCCGCGGTGGCCGCCGTGGCCGAGGCGACGCGCACCCTGCTCGACCAACTGGTGGTGCGGGGCGCCGGATCGGGCACCACCGACCGGTCGGCCACCGCCGCCAGCTGATCGCCGCTGACCGGCACGGCACCCGGCCGGGCCTGACCCTTGAGAGGGTCAGGCCGCGGCGAGCGCCGGTGCGACGGTGTCGGGCGCCCAGCGCGAGCGGTGGCACTGCGACCAGCCCCGACACCCCGGGTCACCCAGCGAGCAGAGCCGCAGCCTGCTGAGCACCTCACCGTCCTCGGTGTCCCGCACGTCGAAGTGCACCGGACGGACAGTGCCATCCGGAGCGACGAGCAGGTGCCGGCCCGCGTCGAGCGTGTCGTCGCGCAACAGGCAGTTGCGGCCCAGCAAACGGGCCAGTGCGGCGATGCTCGCGTGCTCGGAGAGCTGCTCCGGCACCCCGTAGCAGTCCACCACCGTCGCGAACTCGCCCGGCGCCTGCCAGACGTCACACACCACCGCGTACGCCGGCAGCCGCGCCGGGTCGGCCACCGCCAGCGGCATCACCACCCGACCAAGCGCCTCGGCCAGCGCCGGGTAGACCTCCACGGGTTGAGCCCCGTCGATTCTCCAGTTCCACAGCTCGGTCATTCCGCCTCCTCGCTGCGTTCGTCCCCACCGGCCTCCGGATCGGGCCTTACACACGATGGTGGGGGGCATTTGACCCCAGCCGGGGGCAAGTTACCGGTCTGTGACCATTCCGGGCAAAATTTCCCTGAGCGGCATTGCTCGGAGTAGCGGGAAGGTGACAGTTTATCGGGTACGGTGCGCCATCCGCACCACCGCCGCCGCGTGTCCCGCGGCGGGCCGACCGCCCCCGGTCAGCGCAGGACGACCAGGTGTTCCCCCCGGGGCAACAGCTCGCCCACCACCGGAGCGCCGGGCACCTCGCCGGCGACCAGCAGGCCACCGGAGGTCTGCGCGTCGGCCAGCAGCAGCCGCTCCGCCTCGTCAGCCGCGCCGAAGTCGGTCCACGGGGTCACCCACTCCAGGTTGCGCCGGCTGCCACCGCTGACGAACCCGTCGCGCAGCGCCTCCCGCGCGCCGGCCAGATAGGGCACCCGGGCGGTGTCGATGGCCACAGTGACCTGGCTGGCCCGAGCCAGCTTCGAAGCGTGCCCGAGCAGCCCGAACCCGGTCACGTCGGTGCCGCACCGAATGCCGGCGGCGACCGCCGCGCGGGCGGCCTCCCGATTGAGCGCGCTCATCGTGGCCACCGCCTCCGGGAAGCTCTCCCCGGTCGCCTTGTGCCGGGTGTTCAGCACACCCACCCCGAGCGGCTTGGTCAGCGACAACGGCACCCCGGCCCGCCCGGCGTCGAGAGTGATCAGCTCCTCCGGTCGGACCGTGCCGGTGACCGCGAGACCATACTTCGGGCCGTCGTCGTCCACGCTGTGCCCGCCGGCCAGGTGACAGCCGGCCTCCCGCGCCACGTCCTGGCCGCCGCGCAGCACCTCACGGGCCAACTCGAGCGGCAGCACGTCGCGCGGCCAGCAGAGCAGGTTGAGCGCCACCAGCGGGGTGCCGCCCATCGCGTACACGTCGGAGAGCGCGTTGGCCGCGGCGATCCGACCCCAGTCGTACGCGTCGTCAACCACAGGGGTGAAGAAGTCGGCGGTGCTGACCAGGCCGGTGCGCTCGTCAAGGCGCACCACCGCCGCGTCGTCGCCGTGGTCCAGCCCGACCAGCAACTCGGCAGTGCCGGTCGCCGGGCCGAGACCGGCCACCATGATCTCCAGCTCGCCCGGCGGGATCTTGCAGGCGCAGCCACCGCCGCGGGCGTACTTGGTCAACCGTACGGGTTCGGTCATCCACCCATGATCGCGACAAGGCGCCACGATCGCCACCGCGACCACCCATCCGGTGACCGAAATCGGACGCCTGAGAACGATCGTGACCGGTGTTACCGCTCCGTGACCCGCTGGGTTGCGTTCTGCCACATCAGGCCGCCTACAGTGGCCGCACCGGGGGTCAACCGACCCCGATCCGGGAGACGACAGGGGACGGTGGACGACGTGACGACGGGCGAACCGCTCATCGTGCTGGACGCGGTCAACAAGTGGTTCGGGCCGCTGCACGTGCTGGACGACGTCTCACTGTCGGTGGGTCGGGGCGAGGTGGTCGTGGTGATCGGCCCGTCCGGCTCCGGCAAGTCGACGCTGTGCCGCGCCATCAACCGACTGGAACCGATCAACTCGGGCACCATCACCTTCGACGGCCAGCCACTGCCGGCCGAGGGCAAGCCCCTCGCGAAGCTGCGCAGCGAGGTGGGCATGGTCTTCCAGTCGTTCAACCTCTTCGCGCACAAGACCATCCTGGAGAACGTCACCCTCGGCCCGATCAAGGTCCGCAAGGAGAAGCCGACCGCCGCTCGCGAGCGCGGCCTGGCCCTGCTCGACCGGGTCGGCATCGCGAACCAGGCGGACAAGTTCCCGGCGCAGCTCTCCGGCGGCCAGCAGCAGCGTGCGGCCATCGCCCGGGCCCTGGCCATGCAGCCCAAGGCGATGCTCTTCGACGAGCCGACCAGCGCCCTGGACCCGGAGATGGTCGGCGAGGTGCTCGACGTGATGACCTCGCTGGCCAGCGACGGCATGACGATGGTCGTGGTGACCCACGAGATGGGCTTCGCCCGGCACGCGGCCAACCGGGTCATCTTCATGGCCGACGGCAAGCTCGTCGAGGACGCCTCCCCGGCGGAGTTCTTCGAGAACCCGCGCAGCGACCGGGCGAAGGACTTCCTCTCCAAGATCCTCACGCACTAGGCGTCCGTAGTGGAGCGCGCCGTACTCGGTGGGCTCTTTGAAAGAAGGAGAAGAGTATGCGTATGAAGCGCGTGGCGGCGGTCGCCATGATGGCCTCCCTCGCCCTGTCGGCAGCGGCCTGCGGCAAGGAGGGTGAGCCGACCCCGAGCGCGGGCGGCACCGCCTCCGGTGGCGCCCAGTCCGACACCTGCAAGAGCTCCGGCGCGACCTTCACCCCGAAGACCGACGCGGCCATCGCCGGCAGCCCGACCTTCGAGAAGATCAAGGCGGCCGGCAAGGTCTCCGTCGGGGTCAAGTTCGACCAGCCGAACCTCGGCTACAAGGACGCCCAGGGCAAGCGGTGCGGCTTCGACATCGAGATCGCCCAGTACGTGGCGAGCACGCTGGGCATCGACCCGGCGAAGATCGAGTACAAGGAGATCGCGTCGGCCAACCGGGAGACCGCGATCAAGGGTGGTGAGGTCGACTACTACGTCGGCACCTACTCGATCACCGACAAGCGCAAGAACGACATCTCCTTCGCCGGCCCGTACTTCGTCGCCGGCCAGGACCTGCTGGTCCGCAAGGACGAGACGTCGATCACCGGCAAGGACACCATCAAGGGCAAGAAGGTCTGCTCGGCCATCGGCTCGACGCCGATCCAGAAGGTCCGCGACGAGGGTCTGACCGAGGCGAACAACATCGTCGAGTTCAAGACCTACTCGGAGTGCGTCTCGCAGCTGCTCGACAAGAAGGTCGACGCCGTCACCACCGACGACGCCATCCTGAAGGGCTACGCGGCGCAGAGCCCCGACGAGCTCAAGGTCGTCGGCAAGCCGTTCAGCACCGAGAAGTACGGCATCGGCCTGCCCAAGGACGACAAGGCGCTGCGCGACTACGTCAACAACCAGATCGAGGCCTCGTTCGGCGACGGCACCTGGCAGAAGATCTACGACGGCACGCTGGGTCTGTCCGGCTCGACGGGCACCCCGCCCACCCTCGAGCGGTACTGACCAACCGGCTCGACACGAGTTGCGGCGCCGGGCGGGGCTCGTCCCCGTCCGGCGCCCGTCCGAGGACTGAGAGCGAGGCATGGGCGAGTTCTTCCGGGTACTGACGGACAACGGACAACTGTTCGTTGACGGGTTCACCAACACCGTCAAACTTTTCCTGATCGCCGCGGTCGGCTGCCTCGTCCTCGGCACGCTGCTCGGCGCGATGCGGGTCTCCCCCGTGCCGGCGCTGCGCGCGTTCGGCGCCACGTACGTCAATCTGGTGCGCAACACCCCGCTGACGCTTGTCTTCGCGTTCCTGGTGTTCGCGGTGCCGAAGCTCGACGTCAACATCGACTACTTCCCCAGCGCCGCCATCGCGCTCACCGTCTACACCTCCGCGTTCGTGTGCGAGGTGATCCGCTCCGGCGTCAACACCGTCGCCGCGGGCCAGGCCGAGGCGGCCCGTGCGCTGGGCATGACCTTCGGCCAGGTGCTCACGCTCATCGTGCTGCCGCAGGCGCTGCGGGCGATGGTCCCGCCGATGATGAGCGTGTTCATCGCGATGCTGAAGAACACCACCATCGCCGCCGGTTTCTCGGTGCTGGAGGCCGGCGCGATCCCCGCGTACATGGCCGAACGAGGCGAGCCGCAGTTCGCCGTCCTGCTCTGGATCACCATCGGCTTCCTGATCTTGATCCTGCCGCTGGTGGCGTTGCAGCGGTTCCTGGAGCGCAAGTGGAGGGTCGCCCGATGAACGAGCATGCGAACCCCACGGTCGCGAACGGAAGGTGGCTGAGTTGAGCCAGGCGTCGATCCTCTACGACCTGCCCGGGCCCCGCGCCAAGCGGCGCAACACGATCCTGGGCGTCGTCTCCACCGCCGGCATCATCGCCCTACTCGCCTTCATCGGCTACAAGTTCGCCGACACCGGCCAGTTCGAGGCCCGCAAGTGGGAGCAACTGCAGTACGCGTCGGTGCAGCGCGAGTTGCTGGGTGGGCTGTGGGCGACACTCAAGGCTGCCGGCATCGCCGCGGTCCTGGCACTGATCTTCGGCGCGGTCTTCGCCAGCGCCCGGCTGAGCGACAAGTGGATTCTGCGTACCCCGGCGACCTTCGTGGTGGAGCTGTTCCGGGCGATTCCACTACTGATTCTGATCTTCTTCGGGTACTACGTGCCGCTGCAGTACGGCTGGTCGATCGACAAGCTGTGGGCGCTGGTCATCGGGCTGATGCTCTACAACGGCTCGGTGCTCGCGGAGATCTTCCGGGCCGGCATCAACGCGGTGCCGTACGGGCAGACCGAGGGCGCCTACGCGGTTGGCCTGCGCAAGAACCAGGTGCTGCGGCTGATCCTGCTGCCGCAGGCCGTCCGCTCGATGCTCCCGGCGATTGTCAGTCAGCTCGTCGTGCTACTCAAGGACACCGCGCTCGGCTTCATCATCACGTACCCCGAGCTGCTCTTCGTGGGTAAGCAGATCGGCGGCCGGTTGCCGTTCGGGCTGCCGTACGTGCCGACGTACCTGATCGTGGCGGCGATCTACATCGCCATCTGCGGCGCGCTGTCGGCCCTGGCCTGGTGGTTGCAGAAGCGGATGGGCCGTAGCCGGCGGACGGCGGCGAAGGTGCTGCCCGCCCAGAACGCCGGCGAGGACGCCGCCCGGATGATCTGACCTGCCCACCGTACGCGTGATCGACTCGAGTTTCTCAATATCGGGGTGCTCCGTCCTTGGGGGCACCCCGATATTGCTGATTCGTGGTGATCCGATCTACTTGGTCAGGTCGCGGGAGAGCACGGCCGCCCCGATGTCGTCCACGTCGGACACCCGGATCTTCCGGGCGGCCCGCATTACGACGTCCAGGATGAATACTTCCAGTGCATCCGAAGACTTGTCACGGCCACTGAGCCTTCCCGAGTAACGGTTGGTGGCGTTGTGTGATCACGTCGTGCGGCCGTGGTCGATGTGGAGCAAAACCAGGGCTGCGGCGGTGATCCGGCCGATGCTCCAGGGACACGGCCACCCGTCCGGAGCAGTGCTGTTCTGCACGTTCCCCCCGTGGCTGTCGTGCTTGCCCGACTGCCACAGATCCACCCCGGGCGGCGGCCCGGGGGCGCGGTACCGATCGGTCTCGATCAGTGTGGCCGTCGATGCTGACGTGGGCGTAGCCAGCCATCTTCACGGCCAGCAACACCGAGTGCAGACCGGGCGCCTGGGCGGAGAGCTCGGTGAGGCCCTCAAGCAGGTACGCGCACCCGGTCGGCCGGCTGACGGTGCTCTCCTTGGCCAGTTGCGAGATGCGGGTGCCGTCGACCATCCACCGGATCACCAGGGCAGCCTGCTTGAAACAGCCCAACGACCGGGTCCCGTCGCGGGTGGCCAGCCGCTGCCCTTCGACGTGCAGAAGGCCGGACAGGAACGAGACGGTCGCCTCACGTACGGGCAGGATGGCGGTGTATGTGAATTCGCAGCGACGCAGAACCTCGATGACGGTGATCCCGGGAAGGACTACCTTCATTGCGAGGTTCTGCGTCTTTTCATTGCACCGCGACAGATCCGGCCGCGTCTGGACCGCCAACCACGTCGGCCACTCCAAGGAAGGTGATGACTACGTGTTGATACAGGGAGTCGCGAAACCTTCCCTGGTAGTCATTCCGAGGGTCGCAGCGAATGCCTGGTTGCAGTACTTCCGACCATTAGAGCCAGCAGTGCTTACACTCGAAATGCACGACTTGCCTCTTCCGCATCCAGTCTCATGCGTTGCCACAATTCCGCCGACCTGAGCGGTCGCGATTCTGGCGCGACTGGTGTAGCCAAGTTGCTCACCCGAACATGTGACCCTAGTAGAGGCCTCGATGTAGCCGTTCCACGTTTGGCCGATCCAGGCCCAGCCGGCGCACTTACCGGTATCGAGCGGTGAAACCTCCACCGAGAAGTTCGAGGAAGCTTGAACGCGATAAACTGGGTCGGCGGCCGCCCCGGTCGCCAGCGCGGGGGAGGCCGGGACCATCATTAGAACAGTAGCCGCGAAAATTGCCGAGAGCAGCGGACGGAGGCGCCGAAAATTCCTCTTGTGAATTTTCATCCTGCGACCCTATGTGCAATATTTATTGCCGTCAAGGGCAGCGACGATGTGACTGTCTCGGTGAATAGCTTGCCGAGCCGATTCCTTGCAGGTCAGGCGAGTTTCACGAGTCTTGAAAATCGATGAGGCCGCGGCCTGAGGTGCGACAGCATTTGACCAAGGCCCAATGCGTCGACCAGGAGACCGACCTATACTGTCCCCCCTCCACGATTCTGCTCAGGCTGCACCGCTGCCCATGCCGCACCCCGCAAGTGCGGGGGATCCTCGTCCTGCACCACATCCGACAACCGCCACGCGCCGTAGCAACCGCGCAGTCTCAGATGCGCCCGGTGAACCGTCGTCGACACAGCGAAGCGGTCAGCGGGCGATCTCGGTGACCCGGGACTCGCGGACCACTGTGACCCGGATCTGACCCGGATAGGTCAGCTCCTCCTCGATCTGCTTGGCCACGTCCCGGGCCAGCACTGCCGCCCCGATGTCGTCGACGTCGTCCGGCTTGACCATGACCCGGATCTCTCGGCCGGCCTGCATGGCGAAGACCTTGTCCACACCGAGCTTGCCGGCCGCGATCTCCTCGATCCGCTCCAGCCGCTTGACGTACGCCTCCAGGCTCTCCCGGCGCGCGCCCGGCCGACCACCCGAGCAGGCGTCGGAAGCCTGCGTGAGCACGGCCTCGATGGTCTGCGGGGGTACCTCGTTGTGGTGCGCCTCGATGGCGTGCACCACGTCCTCGTGCTCGCCGTACTTGCGGGCCAGGTCCGCGCCGATGATGGCGTGGCTGCCCTCCACCTCGTGGGTGAGCGCCTTGCCGATGTCGTGCAGGAACGCCGACCGCTTGATGATCGGCACGTCCAACCGCAGTTCGGCGGCCATGATGCCGGCGATGTGGGCGGTCTCGACCAGGTGCTTGAGCACGTTCTGCCCGTACGAGGTGCGGTAGCGCAGCCGGCCGAGCAGGGTCACCAGCTCCGGGTGGATCTCGGTGATACCGACCTCGACCAGGGCGTCCTCGGCGGCGCGGAGGCAGAGCTGCTCCACCTCCTGCCGGGCCAGGTCGTAGACCTCCTCGATCCGGTGCGGGTGGATGCGCCCGTCCAGGACCAGCTTCTCCAGGGTCACCCGGCCCACCTCGCGACGGACCGGGTCGAAGCAGGAGAGCAGCACCGCCTCGGGGGTGTCGTCGATGATCAGGTTGACGCCGGTCACCGACTCGAAGGCGCGGATGTTGCGCCCCTCCCGGCCGATGATCCGCCCCTTCATCTCGTCACCGGGCAGGTGCAGGACGCTGACCACGCTCTCCGCGGTCTGTTCGCTGGCGACCCGCTGGATCGCGTCCACCACTATGTGTCGGGCGCGCTGCTCGGCCGTGTTGCGCGCGTCGGACTCGATGTCCCGCACGAGCAGCGCCGCTTCCCGCTTGGCAGACGTCTCGATGGCGTCGACCAGCTCCAGTCGCGCGGAGTCGGCGGTGAGCCCGGCGACCCGCTCCAACTCTCGGCGGCGCAGCTCCTCCGACTCGGTCA
This sequence comes from Micromonospora sp. NPDC048842, assembly GCF_040649935.1. Lineage (NCBI taxonomy): Bacteria > Bacillati > Actinomycetota > Actinomycetes > Micromonosporales > Micromonosporaceae > Micromonospora > Micromonospora sp. NPDC048842. Next base: position 216,715 of record NZ_JBEZGK010000006.1, read on the forward strand.
GTTCGGCCTCGCGCTGGGCGAGCGCGGCCTCCCGGGCTGCGAGGGCGGCCTTCGCGGCGGTGAGCTGCCGCTCCCGCTCGGCGAACCGCTCCACCTCCTCGGTGTGCATCCGCTCCCGCTCGTCCATCCGAGCTGCCCGACGTTCCACCTCGGCGGCCTGCTCCCGGGTGGTGGCGGCGAGCACCGCGACCTCCCGTTCGCCGCTGCGCCGGGCTGCCGTCCGTAACTGTTCGGCGTCCGCCTCGGCCTGCTTGTGGGCGCGCTCCAGGACGGTGTCCGCCTCGGCCCGGGCGTCGTCGAGGACCCGCCGCGCCTCGGCGCGGGCCGCCTTCGCCTCGGCCTTCGCCGCCGCCGCCTCGGTACGGGCCGCGGCGGCCGCTGACTTCGCCACGTCGATAGTGCTGTTCGCCTCGTCGGCCGCGGTCCGCAGGGCGGCCAGGGACTGCTCCTGGCGGTCCTTCTCGGCGATGAAGGCGGGATCCTCCGGAGCCGGCGCGGCGCCCATCCGGCGCATGGTCCGGATGCCGACCAGCACGGCCCCGATCACCACCACCGCGAGGACGAGGACGGCCGCGAGGAGCACGACGTCGAACGCGTTCATGCCGGGACCCCGTCGGGTCTACCGATGAACCTGTGCCGCCGCCCCGCCATGGCCGCCTCCCCTAACGTCGAGACCGCAGCGACCGTGCCGGGGGCACACTCCTGCGGCTGTGGACGCCCGACCGGAGCGGCTGGCCGTGGGTAGCTTTCTCCGCCGGCGGTGCCCATGGGGCAGCGTCGGCGACCGGGTGCAGTTGTCGCAGCGTTCCGGACCGGCCTGTCCGGAACTGCCGCCAAAGGCCGCGGAGTCGGCCAAAGTGATGCTGTTCTGTTACGCGATCTATGTTGTGCGCTTAGCCTGCGCTGGTCGGGCAATGTGAGCCTGTATGGCGAGGCTAGGTCGCCGGGGGTGCTCTGGTCAAGGACTCATGATCAAACCCCCCGAACGGAGAGAAGTTGAACCGTCACCACGTGCTCATGTCGCGTCGGACAGGAGCGGACAAACTCCGCGAGCCGACGGCCTCGATACGGATGTCGTGCCTGTTCAGCGGCGGCGGCACCCCGCGTAAGACCCGACTTTGTGACACCAGCGACCCCCCGCTCGCGCCCAGCCCTCGTCGGGCTCGTCACTTCAAGATCGCTCCAACTTGAAGGTCGACACTGGCGCGTGAGAGCTGCGGCCGGGCGAGGAAGTCCCGACGATCTTGCAGTTTCGGTTGTCAGTATGGGCGGAATGCCCCTGACGTCGGGACAGAAAGTGCAAGATCGCGGTCGCTCGGCGGGCGCCGGTGCTCATCCCGACGGGCGGTCCTCAGCATGAGGCGACACACCCATCGCGTGCGCTCAGTCGACCAGACGGTTGTCGCGTTCCAACTCGCCCTCGGCGTCGGCGAGCGCGTCGGCGTCGATCTGCTCGGCGAACTCGGCCGCCTCGGCGCTCTGCGCGGCGAGCACGTCCTTCACCGCCCGGATGGCCACACCAGGCGGGTAGCCCTTGCGGGCCAACATGCCCACCAGCCGGCGGAAGACCGCGTCCGGCTCGCCTCGGGCGGTGCGTAGCTTGCGCTCCACCAGGCCACGGGCGGTGCCCGCCTCGGTCTCCTCGTCCAGCTCACCCAGCGCCTCGGTGGCCACCTCGCCGTCCACGCCCTTACGGCGCAGCTCGTTGGCGAGTGCGCGGCGAGCGAGGCCGCGCCCGGCATGCCGGCTGGACACCCAGGCCCGGGCGAACGCGGCGTCATCGATGATGCCGACCTCGTCGTACCGGTCGAGGACCTCGGCCGAGACCTCCTCCGAGATGCCCCGCTTGGCCAACGCCCCGGCCAGCTCGGCCCGGGTGCGGGGCCGGACGGCAAGCTGGCGCAGACAGATCTCGCGGGCCACCTCGGACTCGTCGCGTGGAGGCGCCGGAGACTCGACGGTGTCGGCCTCCTCGGACCGACCCCGGCGGCCTCGCGGAGGGCGGGGCGCATCGGTGGCGTCGCCCGTACGAGGCGGACTGGCATCCCAGCCCCGCCCCGTACGAGCGCGTCGTCCTGCCATCGGTCAGCGACCGATCAGAAGTCGACCGGCGGCAGCTCCGGGCCACCGGCGGCGTCACCCGCGCCGACCCCGACGCCGAGCTTCTCCAGGATCTTCTTCTCGATCTCGGCGGCCACGTCCGGGTTTTCCTTCAGGAACTCCCGGGCCTTCTCCTTGCCCTGACCGAGCTGGTCGCCGTCGTACGTGTACCACGCTCCGGACTTGCGGATGATCGCCTGCTCCACGCCGACGTCGATCAGCGAGCCCTCACGCGAGATGCCCTTGCCGTACATGATGTCGAACTCGGCCTGCTTGAACGGCGCGGCGACCTTGTTCTTCACGACCTTGACCCGGGTGCGGTTACCGACCACGTCGGTGCCGTCCTTGAGGCTCTCGATGCGTCGCACGTCGAGCCGGACCGAGGCGTAGAACTTCAGCGCCCGGCCACCGGTGGTGGTCTCCGGGCTGCCGAACATGACGCCGATCTTTTCCCGCAGCTGGTTGATGAAGATCGCCGTGGTGCCGGTGTTGCTGAGCACACCGGTGATCTTCCGGAGCGCCTGGCTCATCAGCCGGGCCTGGAGGCCCACGTGGCTGTCGCCCATCTCGCCCTCGATCTCGGCGCGCGGCACCAGGGCCGCCACCGAGTCGATCACGATGATGTCCAGAGCGCCGGAGCGGATCAGCATGTCCGCGATCTCCAGCGCCTGCTCGCCGGTGTCTGGCTGGGAGACCAGCATCGCGTCTGTGTCGACGCCGAGGGCCTTCGCGTACTCCGGGTCGAGCGCGTGCTCGGCGTCGATGAAGGCGGCGATGCCGCCGTTGCGCTGGGCGTTGGCCACCGCGTGCAGTGCCACAGTTGTCTTACCGCTGGACTCGGGGCCGTAGATCTCGACCACCCGGCCACGGGGCAGGCCGCCAATGCCGAGGGCAACGTCGAGCGCGATGGAGCCGGTCGGAATGATTGCGGTCTGGACGACCGGCCGGTCACCCAGCCGCATCACCGAGCCCTTGCCGAATTGCTTGTCAATCTGAGCGAGAGCAAGGTCGAGTGCCTTCTCCCGGTCAGGCCCTGCTGCCATGGTTGCCACCCCTGCCTTCGCCGGCGTCTTTGCTGAGCTTCGCGTCACGCGGACACGCTAGGCGCTAGGTCCGACAGAAAACCAGCCGACGGGCCGCGAGCTGTGGACGAGCACCCCGCTGTGGACAATAGCCGAACAGGTGTACGACTCGACAAGCGACACGCGGAACCGGCGAAAAGGCTGCTCAGCGTAGTCGAGCGGGCACCCGGTCCGGGTACGCGGCACAAACCGCCCGCCACACCACGTGCGTCTGCTCCCCCGATGCCAGGGCCTGCTCGATGGTCCGCCCGCCGAGCTGGGACAGCACCTGATCACGGGCGATGCTGGCCGCGTAGCCGGGCCCGAACGCCTCGTCCAGCCGCGTCCAGAAGTCGGTCAGCCGCACAGTGATCAGCCCTCCTCGTCCGGCGCCCCGGTCGGCACCGGGCGCAACGCTAGCGCCACCAGGGGCGCCGCCGCGACCGCCGCGAGCAGGGTGAGCACCGGATATCCGGCGAACTGCATGACAAACCCGCTGACCACGGCTGCCCCGGCCCCGGCCAACCCCATGATCAGGTCGGACAGCCCCTGGACGCTCGGCCGCACCTCGGCCGCCACCGACTCGGACAGCAGTGTCGAACCGGCCACCATCGTCCCCGACCAGCCCAACCCGAGCAGGACCAGACCGACCGAGAGCCGGGGCGTGTGGTGCCCGGCGGTGCCGGCGACCGCGCAGGCGGCCAGCAGCAGCCCGACCCCGCCGAGGATCACCGCCCGTCGACCGAGCCGGTCGGTGAGCCACCCGACCACCGGTGAGAACGCGTACATGCCGGCGATGTGCAGGCTCAGCACGATGCCGACCAGCCGCAACACGTCGGCGTCGGCGTGCGACTCACCGAGCCGCACCGGAGTCATCGCCATCACCGCCACCATCACCAGGTGACCCACCGCCACGGCGGCGATGCCGAGTCGGGCGGCGGGCTGTCCGCGTACCACCGACCAGGCCACACGCATCCCGGCGCCGCGCGGCGCGCGCACCGTGACCGGCGCGGCGGCCGGCGTCGCGCCACCACCTGCCGCCGGTGCCTCGGCCGCCACAGCGGTCGCCGTCGCGTCGGCGGCCGGCGGCGGATCGGTGGCCGGCGCGTCGGCCGCCGCGAGCCGCCGCGCGGTGAGCAGCGGGTCGGGCCGGAGCAACCCGAGGAGTACGACGGCAGCCAGCACGAACGCGGCCGCGCTGAACGCGAACGGGCCGGCCAGCGGGGGCAGCCCCCAGCCGGTGGTGACCCGGTCGGCAAGCGCGGCGAAGTTCGGCGCGGCCACCGCACCGATGGTGGTGGCCCAGACGATCAGGGAGAGCTGCCGCCCGCGACGGGCCGGCTCGGCGAGGTCCACCGCCGTGTAGCGGGCCTGGAGGTTCGCGGCGGTGCCCCCGCCGAAGAGCAGCATGCCGAGGAAGAGCAGCGGCACCCAGCGGGTCGCAGCGGCCAGCACCACCAGCAGGCCACCGACGGCGCCGACCGCGTACGCCAGCACCAGGCCCGGCCGGCGGCCGTGCCGCGCCATGATCCGGGTGACCGGGACGGCGAGCAGCGCGGCACCGACCACCCCGGCGCTCTGTGCGACACCGGCCACCGCGGTCCCGGCGATCCGTGCCGCGAGCAGCGCGCCCACGGCGATGCCGATGGTCACGCCGATCCCGCCGATGATCTGGGTGGTGAAGAGCAGCCGCAGGGTACGCCGCTGGATCGACGCGACGTCGGGTCGAGCGGTGGTACGCGGCGCGGTCAGGTCGGTCGCCATCGGCGCTCCTGTCGGAAGGGGTGACTCATCCTCGCGCACCCGCACCGAGCAGCGGCAGTGGGTTTTGCCGACAGCCGAACCCGGTTCGGCGAGCACGCCCCGTCGCGCCGCAACCGGGTCGCCACCGGACGGCCCACGCCTATGGTGCCCGGGTGAGCGATGCCGGGGTGTTGGTGGTCGAGCGGCTCAACGCGGCGTGGCACCGGGGCGACCTGGCCGCGGTGTCGGCCTGCCTCGCCGAGGACGTGACCTACAGCCCGAGCGCCTGGGACGGGCCAGCGGTGGCCCTGCGGGGTCGGGACGCGGTGTGCCGCGCCTTCGCCGACCAGCTCGGCCCTGGGCCGACCCTCGGAGCGGTCCGATCGGCCGGCGACCGGATCCTGTGCGAGTGGAGCTGGCCGCCAGCGGAGGACGGGACGGTGCTCCGCGGCGTGGATCTCTACCTGGTCCAGGATGGTCTGATCGCCGCCAAGGACGTGTTCAGCAAGATCACGGCGGGCGACTGAGGCGCCCTACCCGCCCGATCCTGGTGTTTCCGGCGCGGCCAGCAGGGACGCCAGCCGACGGATCCGGGTCAGGGTGCGTGCGGCGACGGCCACACTGACGGCGGCGACCACGCCGAAGATCACCGCGAAGCCCTCGTTGTCGGCGACGAGCAGAGCGAGCAGGACCAGCCCGAGGCACACACCCAGGACAAGCAGCAGCGCCGCCCAGGTGGCGCGCCGCTGCCGGGCGAGGTAGTTGGGCAGTTCGGCCCGTACCGCGGCGTCCTCGGGCACGGTGCCGGTCCGCAGCGCCTGGCGCAGCGCGATCCCCTCGGGATCCTGCCGGGCCTCGCCCACAACCCGCTGCACCAGAGAGATCGAGGGCCCGATCCAGACGGTGTTCAGCGCGGCGCCCAGCACGGCTTCGACAAGTGAGTCCTGCCGGTCGAACAGCCAGCGCACCGGCAACCCGATGAGCAGCGTCATCGGCACCCAGTAGACGGCCATGAGCTGCAACCCGGTCGCCCGCTCGACGAACCGCCTCCATCTCTCGCGGCGCCCGGTGGCCACAGCGGGCGCACCCGCACGACGCTCCTCGTTGTCAACGTCCATCGACCCCCGTTACCCACCCGGGCGATCCGCCACGCAATGTCAATCTTGGACAGTTTCCGTTACGGCGTAACGGAAACTGTCCAAGATCTGGACGTCGCACGGCTGGGTCGGTCAGCCGGCCATCACCCGCTGGTGCAGCGCGGAGACCGCCGAACGGGCCGCCACGAACGCGCCGTGCTGCCAGGCCACCTCGTGGCTGAGCCAGTCCCCGGCGAAGTAGACCCGCCCGGCCGGCTGGAGCAGCAGGTTGTAGCCGGCCGTGCCGTACCGGGGTGACGTCCAGGCGCCCTCGATGTAGCGGGTCCGGTCCCAGGCGTGGGAGTACGAGGTGACCAGCTCACTGCGGTACTTGTCACCGTGGATCTTGACACCCTGGCTGATCGCGCGCTCGCTGCGCTGCTCCGGCGTGAGACCGCTGTACGCCCTGGCGTTCGCCCCGGTGTTGTAGTAGCCGACGACCAGGCCGCGCTTCCCGTGGAAACCGTAGGAGGGGTACCAGATGTGCGACAGGTCCAGGTCGGTCTCGGTGATGCCGCCGTAGATCCGCTGATCGGTCTCCCACCAGCGGCTCCGGTACTCCAGGCCGATCTTCCCGGAGGCGGTGACCGGAAAGTCGGCCAGGGCCGCGGTCACCGGCGTGCCGAGATTGTGCGGCACGCGGGCCATCAGATGCGGCGGCAGCGCGGCCACGCAGTAGTCGGCGGTGATCTGCGACTGCCGGCCACCCTGCCGATAGGTCACCTCGACCCGGCTGCCCCGGTCGGTCACCCCCGTCACCTCGGCGTTGAGCCGGATCCGATGCGGGCCCACCGCCCGGGCGAGGGCGCGGGGGATCTGGTCCATCCCGCCGACCGGCTGGAACATCAGCATGGCCTGGTCGTAACCGAACTCGAAGGAGAAGTACCTGCCGACATTGCTGGCGAAGACGTTGGAGAGTGCCGGCGGCGCGCCGAGCAGGCTCCCCACGTCGTTGCCCGCACCGGGATAGGCGGAGTAGCCGCGGCGGTTGGTCCCGGTGTACGCCCAGTCGCTGGTCCGTCCGCCGATCGCGCCGAAGCTCTGCAGGAACGACAGCAGCCGGTCGCGGTCCTCGGTGGTGAGCCGGGCGTCCAGCGCGCCCTGGTCGGTGGCCTTCGCGAGCAGTTCCGAGACGTAGCCGTACACGTCGGCCTTGGCGGTGCGGTACCGGACCGGCTCGGTCATCCCGGCGGACTCGTTGTAGATCCAGGCGTCGGCGTTCTGGTTGGTGAAGACCTCGATGGGCACGCCGAGTTCCCGGCAGTAGTCCATCGTCACCATCCACTGTGCGATGCGCCCCGGCCCGGCGTTGAAGTAGACCCCGTCGGAGAAACCAGCCCGCTGGGTGCGCCCGTCGAGGTCCGTCTCGACGTCGCCGCCTCGGATGGTCAGGTTCCGCCCACCGACGCGGTGCCGCGCCTCGAGGATGGTGCAGTGGTAACCCGCCTTGCCCAACTCGTATGCGGTGGTGAGCCCGGCGATGCCGCCGCCGAGAACGACCACGCTGGCGCCCGAACGCCCGGTGAGAGTGAAGTCGGACCGCTCCGGCGGCCGGAACGCCGGGGTGACCGACGCCGCAGCGCTGGGGGCCAGCCCCATGGCGCCCATGGTGGCGAGCATCGCTCCGGCACCGCCGCTGATTCCGACAGTACGCAGGAACCCACGCCGGCTGACCATCGACTGCGTCTGATCGCTCATAACGGCCTCCCCTACAAGATCGACTCGCATGAGTCTGCAGAGGATCTGTTACGTGGTTCACGCATCGCCGTTTCCGGCGGGTATCACCTCGCCGCGCGACCCGGCCGGCGATTTCCGTCGGCTCGGATCGGGGCGGCTGCGTTTCGCGGCTCGGGCCGAGGGCGGTGGCGTCTCGGCGGGCTCCGGGTAGGGCGGGTTGCGGTCGCCGGTCAGCCGGGCAGGGCGCGGGTGACGACGGTGAGGTCGGCGACCAGGCCCTCGTACGCCTTGTCCTGATCGTCGGCCCGCAGGACGGCGGATGGGTGGATGGTGGCCAGCAGCCGAGCTTCTGGCGCGTCGGCCCGCTTTCCGGCGTTGTCCACCGGCACCTGTTCGAAGTCCGCGGGGTGTTGGGCCGACTCCGGCCAGGGCAGCAGATCGCCCCGCTGTCGGGTGACCCGGAAGGACGGGCCGAGCAGCGCCTTGGCGGCGGTAGCGCCGAGCACCACCACGACCTCCGGACGCAGCCGGGCGAACTCGGCGACCAACCAGGGGCGGCAGGCGGTGATGTGCGCCTGGTCCGGCGTCTGGTGGATCCGCCGTTTGCCGCGCAACTCAAAGCGGAAGTGCTTTACGGCATTTGTCAGGTAGAGGTGACCCGGGTCCAGCCCGGCGTCGTCGACAGCGCGGCGCAGCAGGCGTCCGGCCGGGCCGACGAAGGGCAGCCCCTTCTGGTCCTCCATGTCGCCGGGCTGCTCGCCGACGAGCACCACGCGGGCACTTTCGTCGCCCCGGCCGAAGACCGTCTGCGAGGCGTCCCGGTACAGCTCGCAGCCCCGGCAGCCGCCTGCGGCGGTGCGCAGGTCGTCGATGGTGTCAGCGTCGGGCGGGATGAACCGCTGGGCGCCCGGAGCGCTCCCGGTCTGCTCGGCCATGCCGACTGTTACATACCCGTTCGATGCTCGCCGCCGGATACGCCCCGGCGCCCCGGCCGCAACGCGTCAGTACCCGTTGCCACCCCCGTCGCCGCCGGACGCGATCGCGATCAGCACGATGACGATGATGATGATCGCCACCGCCACCGCGATCCAGATCCCCTTACGAGCCCCACCAGAAGCCATGTCCCCCACCTCCGGGCGCCCGCATACCCGTCCCCGCCGTCCCGAATCCCCACGATCTTGCACTTTCTGTCCCGACCAACGTGCACAGGTCTGACATTTCACCAACACAAACCGCAAGATCGCGAGAGCGGGGGCGCGGGCGCGGGCGCGGGCAGGGTCAGGTGGGGAAGCCCTGGGAGGGGGGTGGATTTTCGGCTTGGGCCAGGGCTGCCGCCAGCGGGGCCAGGTCGGCGGTGTCCAGGGAGCTGACGGTGATGCGCAGGGCCGGCGGGGCGGCGATCCGGTAGAGCGCGCCGGGGGCCACCGCCCAGCCGGCGTCGCGGAGCGCTGTCACAGTGCTGGTCTCGTCCGCGACCGGCAGCCAGACGTTGATGCCACTGCGACCGTGGGCGGTCAGGCCGTGCTCGGCCAGCGCGGCGAGCAGCCCGTCGCGACGCTGCTCGTAGCTGTGCGCCGCCCGCTGCACCAACGCGGTGACAGCCGGGTCCCGCCACAGGGCGAGCACCAGACGTTGCAGCACTGTGGAGACCCAGCCGGCACCGACCCGGGTACGGCCGCTCACCCGGGCCACAGTCGTCTCGTCGCCGACCAGCACCGCCATCCGCAGGTCCGGGCCGAAGGGCTTGCTCACCGAACGGAGGAAGGCCCAACTCGCTGTCGCACCGGCGAGCGGATGCAGGGGTACGCGGGCCAGTTCGGCGGCGTGGTCGTCCTCGATCAGCAGCAGGTCCCGGCGGCCGGCGAGTAGTGTCCGCAGCGCCTCGGCGCGGGCCGCGGAGACGGCGGCGCCGGTCGGATTCTGCGCCCGGCTGGTGACGATCAGCGCCCGCGCTCCGGCGGCGAGCGCCGCGGCCACCCCGCCGACCAGTGGTCCCTCGTCGTCCAGCGGTACGCCGATCGGGCGCAGGCCCAGCGCGGCGACGAGGTCGAGCAGGTTGGCCCAGCCCGGGTCCTCGACCGCCACCGCGTCGCCGGGGCGCAGGTGGGCGCCGAGCAACCGTTCGATGCCGTCCAACGCACCGCCGGTGAGCGTCAACTCCCCGGCCGGTACGCCGTCGGCGCGCAGCCGGGCACGGGCCACCTCGGCCAGTTCGGGCAGCACTCCGGCATCGGAGTAGCCGACCGAGGGGCCGTTCTCGATGGCGAGCGCCGCCAGGTGCGGGCCCAGCGGGGGAAGCAGACGGGGGTCGGGTTCACCCCGGGACAGGTCTCGGGCGCCGGGCAACGGTGGGGGACGCAGCGCGGAGCGGCGGGCGGCCACCGGCGGGCGGGGGCGTACCCGGGTGCCGTGCCGACCGGCGGTGGCGAGCAGGCCACGCTGGCGTAGCTCCTGGTAGGCGCGGGCGACGGTGGCGGGGCTGACACCCAGCTCGGCGGCGAGTGCCCGTACGGGTGGCAGGGCGGCCCCCGGTGACAGGGCGCCGGTACGGATGCCCGACTCGATGCTGGCCGAAATCTCGACTGCTGTCGTACCGATGAGCTGATAGTGTGCTGACACAAATAAGAGATTGTACTAGAACAAAGGGGCGCGCGCATGTATCCACCCACCGCCCGGACCACACCCCACCGCTCCCGCGACAAGATGAGCTACGACCAGGCCGCCGCCCACGCCGTGCTCGACGAGGCGTACGACTGCGCGCTCAGCTTCGTCGTCGACGGCCAGCCACGGGTGCTACCCACCCTTCACGTTCGCATCGGCGACACGCTCTACCTGCACGGCTCCACCGGCAGTCGACCGCTGCTCGCCGCCCGGGGCGACGACGGGTTGCCGGTCTGCGTCGCGGTGACAGTGCTCGACGGGCTGGTCTACGCCCGTTCCCAGTTCCACCACAGCGCCAACTACCGCTCGGTCGTCGCGCACGGCACCGCCCGACTGGTCACCGACGAGCGGGAGAAGCTCGCCATGCTCACCGCGCTGGTCGAGAAGGTCGGCGCGGGACGCAGCACCGCCACCCGTCCGCCCAGCCGTCGCGAGCTGGCCGAGACCGCCGTACTGGCGCTGCCACTGCGCGAGGTGTCCGTCCGGGCCCGCGCCGGCGGGGTCCGCGAGGACGAGGCCGACCTGGATCTGCCGCACTGGGCCGGCGTGCTGCCGCTGCGACTGACCGCCGGGGCACCCGAGCCGGACGCCGGGGTCACCGCGCCGCTGCCGGCGTACCTGCGGACGCCCCGCACGCCCTGGCACGACCCGGTGCCGCTGCACGGCGAGCGCGTTCGGCTGGAGCCGCTCGAGTTGGCGCACGCCGACGAGTTGCACGCCGCCACCGCGGACCCTGTGGTGTGGCGGCACCTCAGCGTCGCGCCGCCCACCGCCCCCGCCGAAACCGCCGAGGTGATCGGCACCGCCCTGGCCGCCCAGCACCGGGGCGAGCGGGTGGCCTGGGTGCAGCGGTGCGCGGCGACCGGGGCGGTGGTGGGCAGCACCTCCTACTACGACATCGACCCGGAGCGGCGGGCGGTGGCGATCGGCCACACCTTCCTCGGCCGGCCCTGGTGGCGTACCGGGATCAACACCGAGGCGAAGCTGCTGCTGCTCAGCCGGGCCTTCGACGACCTGGGCGCGGTACGGGTCGCCTGGCACACCGACATCCGCAACGTTCGCTCCCAGGCGGCCATCGAACGGCTCGGCGCGACCCGGGAAGGGGTGCTGCGGATGCACCGGCAACGCCCGGACGGCTCCTGGCGGGACACCGTGCAGTACGCGATGACCGTCGACGAGTGGCCGAACGCACAGGCCAGGCTGCGAGAAAGACTTCTGCGGACGGCACCGGCGGCGTGATGATGGCGGGCGTGCTGGGGATCACCGACATCTGGACGTACGTACTGGGCACCGTGGCCATCATCCTGCTGCCCGGGCCGAACTCACTCTTCGTGCTCTCGACCGCTGCCAAACGGGGCGTCGCGGTCGGCTACCGGGCCGCCGGTGGCGTGTTCGTCGGCGACGGGGTGCTGATGTTCCTGTCCGCCGCCGGGGTGGCGTCGCTGCTCAAGGCGTACCCGCCGCTGTTCATGGTGATCAAGTACGCCGGTGCCGCGTACCTCGGTTATGTCGGGGTGACCATGCTGCTGGGCGCCGTGCGGCGCTGGCGCGACCGCAACGACCCGAGCACGCCGCGGCTCATCGACGCCGCGGAGCCGGCGGCGATGCGCAGCCCGTTCCGCAAGGCGCTGGTGATCAGCCTGCTGAACCCGAAGGCGATCCTGTTCTTCATCTCGTTCTTCATCCAGTTCGTCGACCCCGGTTACGCCTGGCCGGCGCTGTCGTTCCTGCTGCTCGGGCTGATCGCGCAGGTGACCAGCGCGCTCTACCTGACCGCGTTGATCTTCGCGGGCACCTTCCTGGCCGCCCAGTTCCGCCAGCGCCGCCGCCTGGCGGCCGGTGGCACCACGGCCGTAGCCGCCCTCTTCCTGGCCTTCAGCCTCAAGCTGGCCACAGCCAGCGCGGGCTAATCCAACCCCAACCCCCACCCCCACCCCCACCCTCGCTGCCCGCCGGCCCGCCCGCCCGCCCGCCCGCCGCGATCTTGCACTTTCGGTCGTCGAAACGCGCATTCTGAGCCGCTTTGTCGCCGCAGAAACTGCAAGATCGCGGGGGTGGGAGGGCGGGGCCCCGGGGGCGCGGGCCCGGGGGGGGTGAGAGGGCGGGGCCGGGCGCGGGCCGGGCGGACGGTCAGGTGCCGTCGCCGCCGGAACCGCCGCCTCCTACGCCGGCGCCTCCGGCGGTGCCGCCCAGGCCGTAGCCCGGTCGGATCGGCTCGTCGGGATGGCGACTGACGTGGGCCGATCCGGCGATCTGCGCGGACCAGTCGGCGTGCGCGGCCGCGGCGGCGTGCCGGTTGATCGCCTGGCGGATCCAGCCGTCCACCGTGGCGACCCAGTCCCGCCGGTCGGCGTGCTCGTGCCAGATCCGGAACCTGCTGATGCTCTGGTGGGTGATTCCGGCCAGCGCCAGCCGGCGATCCATCCAGAGGATCGCCTCCAGGCCCGCCGAGTTGGTCACGAAGATCACCTCCAGCTCGGTGATCGGGCCGGCGTAGAGCGGCCCCACCCAGTAGCCCCAGCGTTGATGCAACGGCAGGGTGTGCTCCACCCCCGGCAACCCGCCCTCCTGCAACCCGGACTGGCGGATCATGAAACCGAGCGTGTCCAGCGCCGCCAGCACGTGCTGCTGGGTGGGGATCGGATGCACGAAGACCGGCACCATGGCCCCCTGGTCGCGGTCGGGGTCGAGTGACACCTCGGTCCGCAGGCCCATCCGCAGGCTCAGCAGCGGCACCCCACCAAAGGTGGTCACCGGGGTCTCCCACGGCAGCGGGAACGCGAAGTCGACAGCCCGCCGCCGACCGGCCGGTACGACGAACCGGCCGGCGATCGGCAGGTGGTGGAACTGCACGAGACGTCGGGCCGCAGCCGGATCGTCCGGTTCGACAGTGGTGACGAGGCCGAGTCGGATGTGCCGCACCAGCACGTCCTCCGGGCCGGCCGCGACTGTCACCCGGCCGGGCAGGCGCAGGCCCGGGCGGGTACTCGGGTTGGGCAGCGTGGTCTGCACGGAGAGTCCGGTGCCACCGGACTCCGGGGACACTCCCGTCAGCCGCACCGCGCCCCCTCCCGGAACGGGGACAGCACGCCCCGCACCAGCCGCGCCTACCCCGTCGAGGTGATCTCAAGCCCGCCGACGTCGAACAGCACGGCGTCGACCCGGCCGCACGTCGTCAGTGCGGCCGGGTCGGCACGTCAGCGCAAACGACGCCCGCGCGGAACCGTGTCGGTCTCGTCGTCGAACTCCCCGATGACCTCCTCCAGGAGGTCCTCCAGGGCCACGAAGCCGATCGGCCGGGCCGGGCCACCGCCGTTGCGGACCAGCGCGAGCTGCGACTGCCGGGCCCGCATCGCCGCCACCGCCTCGGTGACCGAGGACGTCGCGGGCAGTGTGAACGCGGGGGTCATCAGCTCCCCGGCGGTGGCGACACGGCCGGTGGTGACCACCCGTACCGCCTCCCGGACGTGCACGAGCCCGCACACGTCGCCCGCCTCGTCGAGCACCGCGAGCCGGGATCGGCCGCTGTCCCGGCTGACCTCTTCGATCCGTTCGGCCGGGTCGTCCCGGCGGACGGTGACCATGGTGGCGAACGGCTCCATCACCTGCGCCACCGACGTGCCCTGCAACTCCAGCATGCTGGTCAGCAGTTGGTGCTGCTCGGCACCGAGCAGCCCGTGCTCTCGGGACTGCTCCAGCAGCATCCGCAGCTCGTCCGGGCCGTGCACCTGGGCGAGCTGGTCCTGCTGGTTGACGCCGAACAGCCGCAGGATCGCGTTGGCCAGGGCGTTCAGCGCGGAGAGCACCGGCCGGGAAACCCGGGCGAAAGCGCGGAACGGCAACGCGAGCAGCGTCGCCGAGCGCTCCGCGTCGGTGATCGCCCACGACTTCGGTGCCATCTCCCCCACCACCAGGTGCAGGAAGGTCACCACCCCGAGGGCGAAGACCAGGGCGACCAGGTGACTGGCCGCGTCCGGTAGGCCCACCGCGTGCAGCAGGGGGCTGAGCAGGTGCTCGATCGCCGGCTCGGCCAGCGCGCCGAGACCCAGGGTGCACAGCGTGATGCCGAGCTGCGCGCCGGCCAGCATCAGCGACAGTTCGCGGACGCCGTCCAGCGCGGCCCGTGCCGCCCGACCACCGTTCGCCGCCGCCTGCTCCAGGCGGTAGCGCTTGCTGGCCACCAGGGCGAACTCGGCGGCCACGAAGAACCCGTTCAGCGCCAACAGGATCACCGAACTGAACAGCGCGATCCCGGGGCTCATGCGGACACCTCCGGTTTGGTCAGCTGCAACCGCACCGAGTCGGCCACGTGCCGGTCCACGGCCAGCACCTCGACCAGAGCCCGGGGCTCCGTCTCGTTGTCCTCGCCGTCCGACCCCTCGGGTTGCAGGCTGATCTCCAGCCGGTCACCGACCTCGGGCACCCGGCCCAGCTCCCGCATCACCAACCCGGACAGGGTGTCGTACTCGGGGGCCTCGGGCAGTGCGATGCCGGTGCTGTCGGCGACCTCGTCGATCCGCCAGCGGGCCGGCACCACCCAGGACCCGTCGTCCTGCCGGGCCGGTGCCCGCTCCGGTGGGTCGTCCTCGTCGCGGATCGGGCCGACCAGTTCCTCGGCAATGTCCTCCAGCGTGATGACGCCAGCGAAGCCGCCGTACTCGTCGACCACGCACGCCATCTGCCGGTGCCCGGACCGCAGGCGGTCGAGCACCGTGGGCAGGGGCAACGTCTCCGGTACGAGCAGCGGCGGCCCGGCCACCGCGCTCACCGGGGTGGTGGCCCGCTCCCCCGGGGGTACGCCGAGCACGTCGGCGATGCCGACGATGCCGAGCAGGTCGTCGACGCCCTCCGCACCGCGTACCGGGAAGCGGGAGTGGCCGGTGTCGAGCAGCTCGACCACCCGGCTCACCGGTTCGTGCGCCCGAACCGTGTGCACGTCGACGCGCGGCACCATGGCCTCGCCGGCGGTCAGCTCGCGGAAGTCCAGACCTCGGTCGAGCAGCGTGGACATCTCGGCGTCGAGGCTGCCCTCCTCGCGGGACTCGGCGATGATCTGTTCCAGGTCCGCCGGGGTGGCGCCGCTGGGCAGCTCCTCGATCGGCTCGATGCCGATGCGGCGCAACAGCCGGACCGAGGCCCGGTCGAAGAGCCGGATCAGCGGCCCGGCGACGGCGAGGTAGATCAGGGTGGAGCGGCTCAGCGCCCGGGCCAGTTGCTCGGCCCGAGCGATGGCCAGGTTCTTCGGGGCCAGCTCACCGAGGACCATCTGCACGATGGTGGCGATGACCAGGGCCAACGCCACCGACAGCGGCAGGCTGACCGCCTCGCTGACGCCGGCCACGCCGAGCAGTTCGGCGAGACCACCGCCCAGGTACGGCTCGGCGACGTAGCCGACCAGCAGCGCGGTGACGGTGATGCCGAGTTGGGCACCGGAGAGCATGAAGGAGAGCCGGCTGGTGACGGTCAGGGCCCGGGCGGCGGCCTGATCGCCGTCATCGGCGAGCTGGCGCAGCTTGCCCCGGTCCACGGCGACGTAGCCGAACTCCTGCGCCACGAAGTAGCCGGTGGCGGCAGTGAGAAGAATGATCAGAAGGAGACCAACGACGATCAACACGGGTCGCTCAGGGCTCCCGGGGTCGTCGGTACGGGAATATGCCGGGCACGACCCGGCTGGCTACTGCTGCCCTCCTGGGCAGAAGAGTCGATCATGCCGTCATTTTATCTGCGCTGGCTGGGACTCCGCTGGGGGTGGGCCGAAGGAGCGGAACGTCCGGTTCAGCGGGCCCCGCCGGTCGTCACGCCGGGCCCGGCGGCCCCGCCGGCCCGCCGCCTGGTCCGCGGTCGGCCAGCTCATCGGCGTCGAGCAGACCCCGGTCGAGCCGCCCCGACCGGTACGCGGCCCGCCCGATCATCTGCGCCGCCACCGGCGCGGTCGCCAACTGGAAGACCGCCACCAGCAGGATCATGCCCAGGTCCGCCGGGGACCGCAGCCGCAACGCGATGCCCAGCAGCAACAGGAGCACCCCGAGCACCTGCGGTTTGGTGGCCGCGTGCATCCGGGACAGCGCGTCCGGGAAACGCAGTACGCCGATCCCGGCGGCCAGGGCGAGCAGCGCGCCGGCCACCAGACAGCCAGCGCCGAGCCAGTCCGCGATCGTCGCGATCACTGCTGCTCCCGGACGGCGAAGCGGACCAGCGACACCGAGCCCACGAAGCCCAGCAGGGAGAGCACCACCAGCACCGGCAGCGTGGTGGCGTGCCGGTTGACCGCCGCCTCGGCGCCCACCGCGCCGACCATCGTGGCGAGCAGCATGTCCGCGGCGATCACCCGGTCCACCAGCGACGGGCCACGGTAGAGGCGGGCCAGCGCGAGGAGCGCGGTGACCGACAGCAGAGCGGTGAGGACGACGGCCAGGAAGGTGGTCACGGGCGGGTTCCCTTCTCGGGTGAGGTGACGTCGAGTCGGCGCAGTTCGCTGGTGGAGCCGACCGCGCGGACGATTCGCCGCTCGACGGCGAGCGTGCGGGCCCGGGCCACGTCCAGGTCCCCGGGGCCGTGGGTGTCCAGGACATGCAGGTAGAGCGTTCCGGAATCCCGGTCCACCTCGAGGATCAGCGTGCCCGGCACCAACGAGACCGCCTCGGCGGTGAGCGCCAGGTTCAGGTCGGTGGCCACTCGCAACCGGACCGCGATGATCGCCCCGCGCGGTCGGTAGCCGGGCTGCACGGCGATCCGGGCGATGTGCAGGCTCGCGCTGACCAACTCGACGGCGAACCGGCCCGCGAACACCAGCAGCGCCCACGGTCGCAACCGGCCACCGAAGCTGACGGCCGGCAGCGGGTAGAACACCAGCACCGCCGCACCCACGAGCAGGCCACCGACCAGGTTGGCCCAGGTGATGTCGCCCCAGAGCAGATTCCAGACCACCACCAGCCACCCGAGCGCCACCGCCTGGTCCCGCCAGCGCCCGAGCCGGCCCCGCCCCACCGCTGCGGGCCCGGGGGCGTCGGGAGCCGGCTCCGGGGAGCCGGTCACGGCACACCGCCCGGTAGCACGGCACGGACGTACGGGGTGCGCAGCCGCAGGTCCTCAGCCGCGTCGGCGGTGACGTCGAAGAGCGGACCGGCCAGCACCGTCAACGCCAGCCCGATGGCGACCAGTGCCACTGTGGCGCCCACCATCAGCCTCGGCAACTGGACGACCGGCTCGCTGGTGGCCAGCCGGGGCGCACGCCAGAAGGCGATGTTCCACACCCGGGACGCCACGTACAGGGTGAGCAGACTGGTCAGGGTGCCGGCCGCGACCAGCACCCCGGGTAGCGGTCCGCCGGCCGCCACGCCTGCCTGGAGCAGGCCGAGCTTGCCGAGGAAACCGGAGAACGGTGGCACTCCGGCGAGATTCATGGCCGGGATGAAGAAGAGCACACCCAGCAGCGGCGCCACCCGGGCCAGCCCGCCGATACGACGCAGGTCGGTGCTGCCGGCCCGCTCCTCGACCAGCCCGGCGACGAGGAACAGCGTGGTCTGGATGGTGATGTGGTGCACCACGTAGAAGATCGCGCCGGAGAGGCCGGCGGCGGTGCTCAACGCCACCCCGAAGATCATGTAGCCGATGTGACTGACCAGTGTGAACGAGAAGAGTCGTTTCAGGTCGGACTGGGCCACCGCACCGAGGATGCCGATCACCATGGTCAGCCCGGCGACGACCATGAGCAGGATGTGGGCACGCCCGCCGGGGAACAGCAACGTCTCGGTGCGGATGATCGCGTAGACGCCCACCTTGGTGAGCAGACCCGCGAAGACGGCAGTGACCGGGGCCGGCGCTGTGGGGTAGCTGTCCGGCAGCCAGGCCGACAGGGGGAAGACCGCCGCCTTGATCGCGAAGGCCAGCAGCAACATCAACTCCAGGGCCAGTCGGACACCGTCGGGCAGGTCGTCGAGGCGCTGGGCGAGCTGGGCGAGATTGAGCGTGCCGGTGGCCGCGTACACCAGACCCACCGACGTCAGGAAGATCATCGAGGAGAGGATGCTGACCACCACGTACGTCGACCCGGTCCGGATCCGGGTCTCGGTGCCCCCCAGGGTGATCAGCACGAAACTGGCGGCCAGCAGGATCTCGAACCCGACGAAGAGGTTGAACAGGTCACCGGCCAGGAACGCGTTGGTGACGCCGGCGGTGAGCACCAGGTACGTCGGGTGGAAGATCGACACCGGCGAGCTCTCGCTCGTCTCGCTGCGACCCTGGCCGATCGAGTAGAGCAGCACGCAGAGGGTCACCGCCGAGGAGACCACCAGCATCAGCGCGGCCAGTTGATCGGCCACCAGGACGATGCCGACCGGCGCCGGCCACCCCCCGACCGCCACCACCACCGGCCCGTGCCGGTACGCCTGCACCAGCAGCAGCACCGCCACAGTGAGCGTGCCGCTCAGACACAGCACACTGATCGCGCGCTGGATTCGGGGGTTCCCGGCCAGCAACAGGGTCAGCGCCGCACCGAGCAGCGGCACCACCACCGGCAGCGGCACCAGGGCGCGCATCATGACTCGTCCCCGCGTCGTAGCCGGCGGCGGGCCGGCTCGGGATCGACCTGTTCCGGGTCACCGTTCGGGCCCTCCCCACCGAGGTCGACCGCGCCCGCCTCGTTACGCCCGGCCCGGCGAATGATCTGCCGGTCCTCCAGGTCGTCGGGCACCTCGTCGTCGCCGGAGAGATACCAGCTGCGGTACGCCACAGCGAGCAGGAACGCGGTGAACCCGAAGGTGATCACGATGGAGGTCAACACCATCGCCTGCGGCAGCGGGTCACTCATCCGCTCCACCGGCCCCGTGCCCACGATCGGCGCCCCGCCGGACCGCCCGCCCAACAGGATCAACAGGTTCACCCCGTTGCCGAGCATGACCACCCCGAGCAGGATCCGGGTCAGGCTGCGCTCCAACAGAAGGATCACCCCGCACCCGACCAGGACCGCGACGGCCAGCACCAGCACCAGCGTCGGCCCCGCACCGCTCCGCGTCACGGTGCCACCCCTGTTCGCGACTGC
>NZ_JBEZGK010000006.1:236232-309690 GCF_040649935.1 Micromonospora sp. NPDC048842
GGGGCTCGCAAACCCGGCTCACTCCTCGCGCTCACGGTGCCACCCCTGTTCGCGACTGCGGGGCTCGCAAACCCGGCTCACTCCTCGCGCTCACGGTGCCACCCCTGTTCGCGACTGCGGGGCTCGCAAACCCGGCTCACTCCTCGCGCTCACGCCCGGTCCCCCTTGTCGACGGCCAACCCGCCGGTGGCTGTACCGGTGGCCTCGATGTGCCGGTCCACCTCGGCACCGAGGCTGCGCAGGATGTCCAGCACCAACCCGATCACGACCAGGTACACGCCGATGTCGAAGAAGAGCGACGTGACCAGATGGGCGTCGCCGACCAGCGGCAGTGCCCTGTCGACCTTCGCGCTCTCCAGCACCGACCCGCCGACCAGCAGCGCCACCACGCCACTGCCCACCGCCATGGCCAGCCCGGCGCCGAGAATCGCGCCGGCACCGATCGGGGCCGCCTCGGTCAGCTCGTACCGGCCGCCGGCCAGGTAGCGCACCACCAGGGCGAGACCCGCCACCAGCCCGCCGGCGAACCCGCCGCCCGGAGCGTTGTGCCCGGAGAAGAGCAGGAACAGCGAGAACAGCACCACGGTGTGGAAGATCAGCCGGATGACCACCTCCAACACGATCGAGCGGCGCTCCTCGTAGAGGGTGGGGCCACCGCGCAGCCAGACCGGTCGGCCCCGTCCACCCACCTCCTGCTCGGAATCGGGCCGCCGCGGCCGCGGCCCGGTGCGGGAGCGCTCGAAGATCAGGCTGGCCACACCGGTAGCGGCCACCACCAACACCGCCAGCTCGCCCATCGTGTCCCAGGCCCGGATGTCGACAAGGGTCACGTTGACCACGTTGCGGCCGTACCCGTGCGCCACCGCCAGGTCGGGGAAGGCGGCGGAGATGTCCGGTGCCCGGCGGGCGCCGACGGCGGTGAGGGCCAACCCGGCGGCCACCAACCCCGCCGCCACCCCGATCACCCGACGGGCCCAGCGGGTACGGCGCAGCGGGCGGGCCGAGAACCGCTCCGGCAGGCGACGCAGCACCAGCACGAAGACCGCGATCGTCGACGTTTCCACCAGAAACTGGGTGAGCGCCAGGTCGGGCGCTCCGTGCAGCACGAACAACATCGCAGTGCCGTAGCCGGTCATGCCCACCAGAAGCATCGCGGTCAGCCGGCGACGGGCACCGACCGCCAGCACCGCCGCCACCGTGATCACCAGGACGACCACCGGTTGCAGCGCGCTGTCCCAGAGTGGAATCCGCGCCCGCCAGGGGCTGGCGGAGAGCATCGCCGCACCGGGCACCAGCACCAGGGTGACCAGGATGATGCCCAGATACTGCGGCAGTGAGCCGCGCTGGGTCGCGCTGGTGACCTCGATGGCCAGCCGGTCGAACCGGCCCACTACCCACTCGTACCCCTGGTTTCCCCCCACCGGTGACCGGAGCCGGGCCAGCACCGGGGCGAGCGGCCCGCGCACGGCGAAGAGCAGGCCGCCACCGACGAGCGCCAGCACGGACAGGCCGAGCGCCGGGGTCGGTCCGGCCCAGAGCGCCAGGTGCGCGTCGACCCCGCCGAGCAGATCGGCGTACGGGCGCAGCAGGTGGTCCAGCACGCTCGCGGCCGGGCCGGCGAGCAGACCGACACCGGCGAGCACCGCGGGCGGGACCAGCAGCGACGCGGCGATCGGCCCCGGCGGGACCGGCGCCACACCCGGCCGGTCGGCGAACGCGCCCCAGAGGAAGCGGGCGCTGTACGCGACGGTGAGCACAGTGCCGGCGACCAGGCCGGTCAGGAGCACCGGCTGGTCGGTGAACGCCGCGAACACCGCCTCCTTGGCCACGAAGCCGACCAGCGGCGGCACACCGGCCATCGACGCCGCGGCCAGCACCGCGACCACGAACAGCGCCCGGGACCAGTGCCGCACCCCGGACAGCTCGCGCAGGTCGCGGGTGCCGGCGCCGTGGTCGATGATGCCGACGACCAGGAACAGCGCCGCCTTGAACAGGGCGTGTGCCAGCAGCATCGCGGTGCCGGCCAGCGCGGCGTCCGGGGTGCCCGAGCCGGTCACCGCCACCAACAGGCCGAGCTGACTGACCGTCCCGTACGCCAGCAGCAGCTTGAGGTCGGTCTGGCGCAGCGCGGCCCACCCGCCGAGCAGCATGGTCGCCACGCCGGCGA
Organism: Micromonospora sp. NPDC048842; assembly: GCF_040649935.1. Classification (NCBI taxonomy): domain Bacteria; kingdom Bacillati; phylum Actinomycetota; class Actinomycetes; order Micromonosporales; family Micromonosporaceae; genus Micromonospora; species Micromonospora sp. NPDC048842. The sequence continues at coordinate 238,400 of NZ_JBEZGK010000006.1, forward strand.
CCTGCACCAGCGGCCGCCACGGGCCGACCGTGGCGAGCACCGGGGCGAGCAGCCCGACCAGGTAGACGCCGGCCTTGACCATGGCGGCGGCGTGCAAATAGGCGCTGACCGGCGTGGGTGCCGCCATCGCCACCGGGAGCCACGAGCTGAACGGCAGCACCGCCGACTTGGACAGGGCACCCGCCAGGATCAGCAGCACGGCGCCCACCAGGTACCCGCCGCCGGGCAGCGGCTGTGCGCTGATCTCCGACCAGCGGTAGGTGCCGGCGTGCTCGCCCAGCATGATGAAACCGACCAGCATGGCGAGGCCGCCCAGCGTGGTGACTGTCAACGCCTGCGCCGCCGCCCAACGGCTGGACCGCCGTTCGGTGCTGTGCCCGATCAGCAGGTACGAGAAGATCGTGGTCAGCTCCCAGCCGACGTAGAGCAGCAGCAGGTCGTCGGCGAAGACCAGGACGAGCATCGCGCCCGCGAACGCGACCAGGACCGCGGCGAACTGCGCCAGCCCGATGGAGCCGGCGCCGAAGTAGCGGGCGCAGTAGACCAGCACCAGCGCGCCGACGCCGCCGATCAGCAGCGTCATCAGCCACGACAGCGTGGTGAGCCGGAACGCGATGTCGAGGCCCAACTGCCGGATCCACGGGTACGTCTCGACCACCGCCCCGCCGTCGGCGACGGCCGGGGTGCGAACCACCGCCCAGCAGAACGCTGCGGCCGGCGCGAGCGCCAGCGGGTAGCACGCGCGCGGACCCCACCAGCGGACGAGCAGGGGCGCGGCGAGGGCCGCCACGAGATGGAGGATGAGCAGTACCAGCACCTGCGCTCCCGATCGACATGGCCGACGCCCGTGGCAGCGGTGGCGCCTAGCAGCGATCAGACGCCAGTTCCTCCCCCGCCGGGCGGTTTTGCCAGAATTCGCCCCGAGAGCCCCAGCCCTCAGCTCAGCCCGTTGATCAAGAGGTTTGCGTCAGGAACACGGGCGCGGATGACGCAAATCTCTTGATCAACGCGGGAGGGGGGTGGCCGAGCGTTAGCGCAGCAGGGCGTTGTTGAGGGGTTGCACGTCGTCAGGGGTGGGGCGGTCGCGGCGCAGCACGGCCAGCAGGTCGAGTCGGCCGAGTTGGCGGGCGACCCGGTCGACCACCCGCTCGGCGGCGGTCAGCGACCGCACCGACAGCAGGCGGCCACGGCTCTCGCGGCGGAGCACGAAGTAGTGCACGGCAACGCGGACCTGACCCCGGTCGGCGGCGCTGGCCTGGGCGGTGCAGAGAACCATCTCGCGCAGACAGTGGGCGAGGCGTTCGGCGAGTTCGAGCTCGGGGCCGTGCAGGCCGGCGCGGAGCGCGGCGAGGTGGCTGTCGACCTTGCGAATCAGCACGTCGGTGCCCGGTTCGACGGTGCGCTGCTCGCCGGCCATCAAATCCCCTCACCCCGGTTCGCGTTGCGAGTGAAGTTACTTTATGTTGCTCCTTAGAAGCAAGCAGTTAAGTGAGACTTAACGTATTAAGCGCACGTTCCACGCTTTTTGCCTTTTGCTGGCTCATTCCGTCGCGAGGTCGCTCGTGGATGTCGGACCGGCGGGGCACGATGGACCGGTGACCGGGGCAGACGCAGACGCCGGCGCGGTGCTGGCCGGGTTCGGCCCGGCCACCCGCGCCTGGTTCGACAACGCCTTCGCCGCCCCGACCGCCGCGCAGACCGGCGCCTGGCGGTCGGTCGCCGCCGGCCGCAACGCGCTCGTGGTGGCGCCCACCGGCTCGGGCAAGACGCTCGCGGCCTTCCTCTGGTCATTGGACCGCCTCGCCCGCGAACCAGCACCGGCCGAGGCCCGCCAGCGGTGCCGCGTGCTCTACGTCAGCCCGCTCAAGGCCCTCGCCGTCGACGTGGAGCGCAACCTCCGCGCCCCGCTGGCCGGCATCCGGCAGGCGGCCACCCGGTTGGGCGTCGCACCGCCCGACATCACCGTCGGCATGCGCACCGGCGACACTCCCGCCGACGAGCGACGCGCCTTCGCCCGCACCCCACCGGACATCCTCATCACCACGCCCGAGTCGCTGTTCCTGCTGCTCACCTCTGCGGCTCGCGACTCGCTGCGCGGCGTCCAGACGGTGATCGTCGACGAGGTGCACGCGGTGGCCGGCAGCAAACGCGGCGCCCACCTCGCCCTCTCCCTCGAACGCCTCGACGAGCTGCTGCCCGCCCCGGCGCAGCGCATCGGCCTCTCGGCCACCGTCCGGCCGATCGACGCCTGTGCGCATTTCCTCGGCGGCGCCCGCCCGGTCGACGTGGTGCAGCCGGCCACCCCGAAGACCATCGAGGTCAGCGTGGAGGTCCCGGTGGAGGACATGACCCGCCTGGACGAGCAGGAGCAGCCACCGGAGGACGACCTCGGCGGCCCCGGGCCACGTCGGGCGTCGATCTGGCCGGCCGTGGAGGAGCGGGTCTTCACCCTCATCGGGCAGCACCGCTCGACAATCGTCTTCACCAACTCCCGGCGCAGTGCCGAGCGCCTGTGCGCCCGGCTCAACGAGCTGGCCGCCGAGGCGGTGGCCGCATCCGAGGCGGGCGAGGGCGCGATCGGCGTACCGGAGGGGTTGCCGGCCGGCGACGACCCGGCAGGCGACGGCGACCTGGCGTCCGGAGCGCAGCGCTGGGGTGGCCCCGCCGGTCCGGTGCGCAACCGGCCGCCGGCCGAGGTGATGGCCCAGTCCGGCGCGGCCACCGGCGCGACGCCCGTGATCGCCCGCGCCCACCACGGCAGCGTCTCCCGGGAGGAGCGCAAGCACATCGAGGAAGCGCTCAAGTCCGGTCAACTCCCGGCGGTGGTGGCCACCTCCAGCCTGGAGCTGGGCATCGACATGGGCGCTGTCGACCTGGTGGTGCAGATCGAGGCGCCGCCCAGCGTGGCCGCCGGTCTGCAACGGGTCGGCCGGGCCGGGCACCAGGTGGGCGCGGTTTCGCGGGGGGTGGTCTTCCCCAAGCACCGTGGTGACCTGCTCTCCTGCGCGGTGGTCGCCGAGCGGATGACCGCCGGCGCCATCGAGGAGCTGCACTACCCGCGCAACCCACTGGACGTGCTGGCCCAGCAGATCGTGGCGATGGTGGCGCTGGAGCCGTGGGCGCTGGGCGATCTGGCAGTGCTGGTCCGCCGGGCCGCGCCCTTCGCCGAGCTGCCCGACTCGGCGCTGCACGCCGTGCTCGACATGCTCTCCGGCCGCTACCCGTCCACGGCGTTCGCCGAGCTACGCCCCCGACTGGTCTGGGACCGGGCCACCGACCTGCTCACCGGCCGCCAGGGCGCGCAGCGCCTCGCGGTGACCAGCGGCGGAACGATCCCCGACCGGGGCCTGTTCGGGGTGTTCCTGGCCGGCGCCGAGCGGGCCGCCCGGGTCGGTGAGCTGGACGAGGAGATGGTCTACGAGTCCCGGGTCGGCGACGTCTTCCTGCTCGGCTCGTCCTCCTGGCGGATCGAGGAGATCACTCCGGACCGCGTGCTGGTCTCACCCGCCCCGGGGCAGGCAGCGCGCATGCCGTTCTGGAAGGGCGACCAGCTCGGTCGACCGGTGGAGCTGGGCCGGGCCATCGGCGCCCGGGTACGCACCCTGCTGCGCCAGACCGACGAGGCGGCCCTGGCCGCGCTGCGCGACGGTGGGCTGGACGACTGGGCCGCCGGCAACCTGATGGCCTACCTGCGCGAGCAGCGGGAAGCCACTCGCTCGCTGCCCGACGACCGCACGGTGGTGGTCGAGCGGTTCCGCGACGAGCTGGGGGACTGGCGGCTGGCCGTGCACAGCGTGCTCGGTGCCCGGGTCAACGGACCCTGGGCCCTCGCGGTGGGCCGCCGACTGGCCGAGCGGTACGGGGTCGACGCCCAGGTGATGCCCTCCGACGACGGCATAGTGGTGCGACTTCCGGACACTGCCGACGAGCCACCCGGCGCCGACGTGGTGGTCTTCGAGCCCGACGAGATCACCCAGCTGGTGGAGGAGTCGGTAGGCACCTCCGCCCTCTTCGCCGCCCGCTTCCGGGAGTGCGCCGCCCGGTCCCTGCTGTTGCCGCGCCGCGACCCGCGCCGCCGCCAACCGCTCTGGCAGCAACGGCAACGCGCCGCGCAACTGCTCGACGTCGCCCGCGAGTACGCGGACTTCCCGGTCACTCTGGAGGCCGCCCGGGAGTGCCTCCAGGACGTCTTCGACCAGCCGGCGCTGGCCGGGTTGATGCGCGACCTGGCCACCCGCAAGGTGCGACTGGTCGAGGTGGAGACCAGCGCGCCGTCGCCGTTCGCGCGGTCGCTGCTCTTCGGCTACGTCGGCGCGTTCCTCTACGAGGGGGACGCCCCGCTGGCCGAGCGCCGTGCCGCCGCACTGGCCCTCGACTCCACGCTCCTCGGTGAGCTGCTCGGCCGTGTCGACCTGCGGGAATTGCTCGACCCGGCGGTGCTCACTGAGACCGACCGGCAGCTGCGGTGGCTGACCGAGCAGCGCCGCCCCCGCGACGCCGAGGACGTCGTCGAGCTGCTGCGGGTGCTCGGTGACCTGAGCGACGCCGAGTTGACCGAGCGGGGTGTGCCGGAGACGTGGCTCAGCGAGCTGGAGGCCACCCGCCGGGTGCTGCGGGTCCGGATCGCGGGCGAGCAGCGCTGGGTGGGCGTCGAGGACGCCGCCCGCCTGCGCGACGCCCTCGGCGTGGCGCTGCCGATGGGGGTGGCCGAGGCGTACCTCGCCCCGGTGGCCGATCCGCTCGGTGACCTGGTGGCCCGCTACGCCCGCACCCACGGGCCGTTCGCCGCGGCCAGCTGCGCGGCCCGGTTCGGGCTCGGGGTGTTCGTCGTCGAGCAGGCGCTGCGCCGGCTCGGCGCGACCGGGCGGGTGGTCTCCGGGGAGTTCACACCGGATTCGGCCGGCGCGCAGTGGTGCGACGCCGAGGTGCTGCGGATGCTGCGCCGCCGCTCCCTCGCCGCGCTGCGCCGGGAGATCGAGCCGGTGCCGCCCCGGGCGCTGGCGACGTTCCTGCCGCGCTGGCAGCAGGTCGGCTCGTCCGCCCGAGGTGTGGAGGCGCTCGCCGCCACTGTGGAGCAGTTGCAGGGCACCGCAGTGCCGGCGTCCGCGCTGGAGCGGTTGGTGCTGCCCGCCCGGGTCGCGGACTACTCCCCCGCCCAGCTCGACGAGTTGTGCGCCAGCGGGGAGGTGCTCTGGGCGGGGTCGGGCGCGATCTCCGGGGGCGACGGGTGGGTCACCCTGGCGTACGCGGACGCCGCGCCGCTGCTGCTGCCGCCCCCGGACGAGGCGTTGACCCGTACCCCGCTGCACGACGCGGTGCTCGACGCGCTCGGCGACGGGCAGGCGCTGTTCTTCCGCCCGCTGGCCGACCGGGTCGGCTCGACCGACGACGCCGCGTTGACCGGGGTGATCTGGGACCTGGTCTGGGCCGGGCACCTCAGCAACGACACCCTCGCCCCGCTGCGCGCGGTGCTCGGCGCTGGCGGCGCGCACCGCTCCCGGCCGTCCGCGCCCCGCACCCGTTACCGGCGGCCCGGTCGGGTGGCGCTGCCGACCCGGGGTGGCCCGCCGACCGTCGCCGGCCGCTGGTCGCGTCTCCCGGAGCGAGACCTCGACCCGACCCGACGCGCCGCCGCGCTCGCCGACCTGCTGCTGGAGCGGCACGGGGTGGTCACCCGGGGCGCGGTGATGGCCGAGCAGGTGGTCGGCGGGTTCTCGGCGGTCTACCCGGTGCTGTCGGCACTGGAGGAGCGCGGCGCGGCCCGCCGGGGTTACTTCGTCGAGGGGCTCGGGGCGGCGCAGTTCGCCGTACCCGGTGCGGTGGACAGGCTGCGCGCGCTGGCCGAGCCGACCGACGGCGCCCGAGGTCGGGGCGCGGTGGCCACAGTGCTCGCCGCGACGGACCCGGCCAACCCGTACGGTGCGGCGCTGCCCTGGCCGGAACGAGTGATCGACTCCGGCGACGGCGCCACTCCGGCGACCGGGCACCGGGCCGGCCGCAAGGCGGGTGCCCTGGTGGTGCAGGTCGGCGGTGACCTCGTCCTCTACGTCGAACGCGGCGGCCGAACCCTGCTCTCCTTCACCGACGACACCGACACGCTCGCCGCGGCCGGGAAGGCGCTCGCCGACGCCGTCCACTCCGGGGCGTTGGGCGCGATGTCGGTGGAGCGGGCCGACGGTGAGGCGGTGCACTCGTCGCCGCTGCGGGACGCGTTGACCGCCGCCGGCTTCCGGGCCACGCCCCGCGGCCTGCGCCTGCGCGGCTGACGCCAGTGGCCCCGCCGAGGGCAATCCAGCAGAGAGCCTGATGTCTGTGAGTCATCGTGATGACTCACAGACATCACGGTCAAGAGAACGACATGCTCGGGCCACGCTGGCACATCAGCCCAGGCCGTTGAGGACCTTCTCGTAGCGGGGCCGGTCGGCGGCCGGGGTCTTCGCCTCCAGGTAGTTCAGCACCACGGCGCCTCGCCGGTACGACTGGCCACCCCAGGTCTCCGCGATGTCGCTGGCGCTGGTCTCGTCCGGAAACACGTAGACGGTGACGGCGTCGGTGGCCATCAGCTCGGAACAGCCCAGGCCGAGTCCGTCCGGCCCGCAGTCGACCGAGCGGTCCTTCGGGCGCGGCACCTTCAGGCCGGCGGCCCGGAAAGCGTCGACGACCTGCTTGGCGCCGGGCGCACTGGCCGGGCGCTTGGGCAGCACCACCGGCGGCGGGCTGGCCGGCCGCCGCTGCGTCGTGCCCTGTGCGGCGGCGGAGGGCGGGGTCGCGCCGTCGGCACTGGGTGCGGCTTGGGACGTCGGCGGGCCGGTCGGGGCCGCCTCGGACGAGACGGACGGGGTCGCGGTCGGGCTGCCGTCGTCGTCACTGCCACAACCGGCGCTGAGGGCGACGGCGACCAGCAGGATTCCGACTGCGGGGAGGTTCCGAGTTGTCACCAGGGCAGTCTGCCCAACGTCCTCCGGCGGCGGGAGGGGCCGGTCGGCCATCGCGCTGTCCCTTATCCGCCAGCACGCCGCGGTTCTACACCCATCTGGTGCCGCCGGCGGCCGGCCGGACTGGTGCGACTTCCGACGCCGACGGTGACCCGGGACGCCGAGGGCTTCACCGTCGAGGTGCTGACGGCGGGCGGGCCGCGGACCTCCTCGCCGCCTCTCCGGGGGACCTCCTGCGGGTATCGGGCTGATGTTCGACTGTGGAATGCTTCTCCGGTGGGTGAGCATGTGGTTCCTGTGGGCTGTCCCTGCTGTGCATCCCGGACCGGCGGGGGGACCTGCCCCGTCTGTTTCTGGACCGACGACGGCCAGACCGACGCCGACGCCGACGCCGTCCGGGGCGGCCCCAACGGCGACCTGAGCCTCACGCACGCCCGTCTCAACTACGCCGTCTACGGTGCCAGCCACCCGCGCTACCAGGACATGGTGCGCACGGCTCGCCCCGACGAGCGCCCCTGACGTTGACGGGGCGCCCGACGGGGTGAGCGTGGCTCAGCAGACCGGCACGCTGCCGCCGTACACGCCGGAGATGTACGCGTGGCTGACGTACTGGCCACTGGCCAGACGGTTCCAGCGGGTGGTGGTCCGGTAGGGGCCGGCGACCGACTGACCGGTGACGTAGCACTGGATCGGTACGTGGGCCAGCCGGGCCGCGAGGCCACGCGTCGCGTACGACGTGCTGGCCCCGGTGCGGATGTTGAGCGGCCCGTCACCGACCACGCCGCGCGGCCCGCCTCCGGTCCACAGGTAGGCGACGTCCACCCAGGCGTTGGTGGTCAGCCGCAAACCGTCCCAGAACGTACCGTCGGCAAGGTCGATGCCGGCCGGGTTGAGCACTGTCCGCCCGAACTGGTCCCGTCCGCCGTTGTAGCCGGACTGGTACGCGGCCTGCGCCTCGGGCCGGCCCTGCGGCAGGTTCTTCCAGTTCTCCCGGACCGACGAGGGGTTCCAGTAGTCGTCGCGGGTGTTCCACGGCCCGACGTCCCAGACCGGGGCGTACTCGCAGCGGGAGCCGCTGGTGGTGCAGACCCGCACCGTGTAGTCGCCGGTGTTGAGCGGGGAGAGCCCCCGCCGCGACGGCAGTGCGGCGAAGTGGTCCCGGGGTTGCACGGTACGGCCGTTGGCGGTCAGCTCACCGACCAGCCCGATGCGGGTGGCGTACACCCGGTAGGTGCGGCCGGGCGTGGCGGCGGAGACGGCGGCGTTCGCGTCGGCGGTGAGCTGCACGCCCCGTACCGTGGCCGTCGCGCCGCCGTTCGGGGTGGTGAGCACCACCCGGGTCTGTACCCGGGTGACCGGTCGGTCGAAGACCGCGCCGGTGGTGGCTGCCCGCCACTCCGTCCAGCCGGCGGCCCGCCAGCCGCGGACCTGCGCCTCCACTGTCGCCCCGGCCGGGACCGCGGCGTTGATCTCGGCACGGACCCGGGTGGCCGGCCGGGCGAGGGTGCGGGGCGTGGTCAGCAGCATCCCCTCGGCGACCGCGCTGTGCGGGCTGCGGGCGCCGCGCCAGGTGGACCGGGCCTCCCGCAGGCGCAGGCCGGCGGCGGTACTCCGGACGTTGACATCGTCGCGGTCGACGATGGTGAGGTCGGCGCTCCACCGTTCGTCGCCGGGTGCGGCGGCGACGAGGGTGATCGGAGCGCCGCCGGGTGCGACCGGGGCAGGGCCGGTCGCGGGTAGGAGCGCTGCGGTGAGCAGGAGGGCGAGGGTGGCGATGAGGGCGACGGATGGGATACGACAATGGGGTCGCGTCATGGGCATTCTCCTCAGAACCCCCTGACCTTCGCATGTCAGGAGATCATGAGGAACCTGAGTACAAATAGCGACACATGCGAATCTTGCTCGAAAGAGGGAGGATGGCAGGGTGCCCGAAGGCGACACCGTCTGGAACACCGCGCGCGTGCTGCACCGTGCGCTCGCCGGCGCGCGGATCACCGGCAGTGACTTCCGGGTGCCACAACTGGCGACCACGGACCTCACCGACTGGACCGTGAGCGAGTCGGCCAGCCGGGGCAAGCACCTGCTGCTACGGCTCGACGCCCCGACCGGGGAGCACTGGACACTGCACTCCCATCTGCGGATGGACGGCGCCTGGCGGGCGTACGCGCCGGGGGAACGCTGGAGCGGCCGGCCCGCGCACCTGATCCGGGTGGTGCTGCGCAGCCCCGGCGCTGTCGCGGTCGGCTACCACCTGCACGACCTGGCCCTGGTGCCGACCGCTGAGGAGGACCAGCTCGTCGGTCACCTCGGCCCCGACCTGCTCGGCGCCGACTGGGACGCGGCGGAGGCGGTCCGTCGGCTCGCCGACCACCCCGAGCAGACCATCGGTGAGGCGCTGCTCGACCAGCGCAACCTGGCCGGCGTGGGCAACCTCTACAAGTGCGAGGTGCTGTTCCTGCGGGGCGTGTCACCGTGGACACCGGTCGGCGGAGTACCCGACCTGCCCGGCCTGGTGGCCCTCGCGCAGCGGCTGCTCGCCGCCAACCGGGGCCGGTGGACGCAGAGCAGCACCGGCTCACTGCACCGGGGGCAGACCAGCTACGTGTACGGCCGCCGTGCCCAGCCCTGCCGCCGCTGCGGCACGGCGATCCGCAAGGAGGAACTGGGCGAACGGGTCACCTACTGGTGCCCGGTCTGCCAGCCCGAACGTCCGGGTGCGCCGTCATCCGGCTGACCAGGCTCTCACCAGACGGGATCCGTGGCAGAAACGGACGATTGGGTAATTCCTAACCGGCCGCCGGAGTCGCATGCTGCGGTTGAGCGCTCACCGACCGTCAGCAGAGTGCCGAGGTCCCCCACGCCGGGGTGGCGGACCTCGCGCCCCGAACCGGGGAGAGTCATGGCGATGTTCCGCAGACTCCGCTCCACCTTCTTCGAGCGGACCACCCGCGACACCGACGCCGACGGCCGGGCGGCGTCAGTGCCGGCCCCGCGTACCGCCGAGGAGGCCGTTGTCACGCCGAGCCTGGACCCGGCCGTCGTGCCCCGCTACTTCGGCCCGGTGCCGAACTTCGCCCACAGCCCCCGCCCGACGCGGAACCCCCACGGGCAGGTGGTCGCCGGGAGCGGGCTGCGCAAGTTCATCGACCCACTGCCCCTCCCGGGCCAGCCCGGCCGCGGTGACCTCGGCAGCCACCTGCCGGTGGCGGTGCCGGACACCATCAGCTATCCGGGCTGCGACTACTACGAGATCGGCCTACAGGAGTACGCCCAGCGGCTGCACCGGGACCTGCCGGTCACCCGGCTGCGCGGCTACCGGCAACTCAACCTGGGCACCGACCCGGCCGGCCACAACACTGTGGCGCCTCCGGAGCGGCAGTGGCACCTCGGGCCGATGATCCGCGCCCGTCGGGGTCGACCGGTCCGGGTGAAGTTCATCAACCAGCTCCCCACCGGTCGGTCCGGCGAGCTGTTCCTGCCGGTCGACGAGACCATCGAGGGGGCCGGCCTGGGCCCACTGGACGGACCGGCGCCGTACCCGCAGAACCGGGCCGTGCTGCACCTGGCCGGGGCGCAGACCGGCTGGACCAGCGCGGGCAACCCGGGGCAGTGGATCACCCCGGCCGGGGAGATCACCCCGTACCCGACCGGACCTGGCGTGGCCCACGTGCCGGACATGCCGGCACCCGGCGCCGGGGCCACCACGCTCTACTTCCCGAACGAGCAGAGCGGCCGGCTGCTGTGGTTCCACGACAACACCCTCGGTCTGGCCCGGCTCACCGTCTACGGCGGACAGCTCGCGCTCTACCTGCTCACCGACCCGGCCGAGGACCAGCTCGTCGTCGACGCGGTGCTCCCGGCCGACCAGGTGCCGTTGGTGATCGAGGACAAGACGTTCGTTCCGGACGACACCCAACTCGCCGCCGAGGACCCGACCTGGGACCGGGAACGCTGGGGCGCCCGCGGCAGCCTCTGGCACCCGCACGTCTACCAACCCCGGCAGAACCCGTACTCCTCCGACGGACGCAACCCCACCGGCCGGTGGGACTACGGACCCTGGTCCCGCAACTCCGCCGCGGACGACGCCCGCGCCGACGGCTGGGTGCCGAACCCGTACCACGACCCGGTCGACGCGCCGGACGAGCCGCCGCTGAGCCCCGGCGTACCGCACCCGTCGGCAGTTCCCGAGGCGTACGGAGACACCCCGCTCGTCAACGGCGTCGCCTACCCGTACCTGGAGGTGCGGCCGCGCGTGTACCGGTTCCGGATCCTCAACGCCTGCCTGGACCGCAGCCTCAACCTCCAGCTCTACCGCGCCTGCTCCGACGCGGCGATGTGGACGGCCGACGGTGCGCTCGCCGACGCCGACGCCGGTGAGGTGCCGATGGTGCCCGCCGCGCGGGCGGCGGACCGTCCGGCTGCGTGGCCGACCGACGGACGCGACGGCGGTGTGCCGGACCCGCGCGCCGCCGGCCCGGAGTTCATCCAGATCGGCAACGAGGCCGGCCTCCTGCCGGCGCCGGTGGTGCTGCCGAATCAGCCGATCAGCTACCGCTACGACCGGCTCGACCCGACAGTGCTGAACGTCGACGGACACACCGTGCTGCTCGCCCCGGGCGAACGAGCCGACGTGCTCGTCGACTTCTCCGCCGTGCCGCCGGGGAGCACGCTGATCCTGTACAACGATGCTCCGGCCCCGCTGCCCGGCTTCGACAGTCGCTACGACCAGCACACCGACGCCCCGGACCGCAGCGCCGAGGGCGGCCCGCCCCAGACCGAACCGGGGTACGGCCCGAACACCCGCACAGTGCTCCAGTTCCGGGTCACCGGGACGCCCGAGTCGCCGTACGACCTGGGCCGGCTGCGCGAGCAGCTGCCCCTGGCGTACGCGGCCAGCCAGCGCCCGCCGATCGTCCCGCAACCGGTGTACGACCCGGCGTTCGGCACCCGGACCCCGGCGCAGACGACGGTGCCGGTGCACGCCACCACTGTGACGTTCACGCCGACGGCCGGGACCGGCCCGGTGACAGTGCCTATCGCGGTGAAGGCCGCACAGCAGATCTTCGAGCCAGACCACGGCCGGTCGGCGGGCCGGCTCGGCGTCGGGCACCCACACGCCGGGCCGCTCAACCCGACGACGCTGCCGCTGGGTGCTACCGACCCGGTCACCGAGGTGCTCTTCGCCACCGACCCCGGAGGTCCGGTGGGCTCCCCCACTGACGGCACGCAGCTCTGGCGGATCAGCGGCAACGTCCGGCAGACCGAGCCGTTGCACGTCAACGGCTGCGACGTGCAGGTGATCAATCGGGTTGGCTGGGACGGCACGCTGCGACTCCCGCACGGCACGGAGCTGGGCTGGAAGGGAGTCATCCGGGTCAATCCCCGGGAGGACGTAGTGGTGGCACTGCGTCCGGTCGCGCCGGTGCTGCCGTTCAAGCTGGGTGACAGCGTCCGGCTGCTCGACCCCCGTCGCCCCGCCGGAGCACGGACCGGGTCGACGCCGGTCAGCCCGATCGACGGGCGACCGGCCACAGTGGTCAACCAACTGGTCAACCTGGGCTGGGAGTATCGCTGGCACAGTCAGCTCGCCGGCCACCGCGACGGCGGAATGAGCCGGCCGCTGGTGCTGCGGGTGACGCCGAAGGCGCCGACCGGCTTGACCGCCACACCGGTGCCCGGCTCGGCCACCGCGCTACCCGCGATCGCACTGACCTGGACCAGCAACGGAGGGCGACCGCCCGCCACCAGCCACCTGCTGCAAAGGGCCACCGACGCGACCTTCGGCGGCGAGGTCACCACGATCACCGTCGCGGCCGCCGCCACCCGCTACACCGACGCGACTGTCACCCCCGGGGTGACCTACCACTACCGGATCCGGGCGGAGAACGCGGTCAGCTACTCGTCCTGGTCGAACGGGGTACCCGCCTCGGTGCACCTGGCCGCGCCGAGCGGTCTGGTCGCGACGCTCCCGCCGGCCGCGCCGCTGCGCGTGGCGCTGCGCTGGACGAACCGCTCGTTCGCCACAGGCATCGACGTGCAACGGGCCACCAACCCGACGTTCACCAGCGGCCCGGGCACCACGGCGATCGGGGTCGGCGACAACCACCTGGACGCGACAGTGGCACCGGACACCACGTACTACTACCGGGTTCGGACCACCTACCTGGGCTCCGCCTCGGCATGGTCGACTGTCGCCACTGTGACCTCGCCACCCGCGCCGGGAACCCCCAGCGGGGTGGGCGCCGCCGCCAGCGCACCGGGGCCGGACACCGCGACGGTGATCCTGGCCTGGGAGGCGAGCACACCCGGCGGTCCGGGTTCCGGGTTCATCGTGCAGCGGGCGCTCGACCCGGCCTTCGAGCAGGAGACGGCCACCTTCACTGTCACCGGCCACGGCTTCACCAACACGGGGCTGGCCCGGGGCGTCACGTACCACTACCGGATCCGGTCGTTCAACGTCGTGGGCACCTCGCCGTACACAGGGCCGGTGGTGGTGACGACACCGCCGTGACCGGCCCGGGGTCCGCGCGGTGTCCCGGGGCTCCGTCAGCGCGGTCTCTCGCGGCGCGCGCCGTCAGCGCGGTCTCTCGCGGCGTGCGCCGTCAGCGCGTCGGCGCGCGCAGCGGGGTGCCGACGGCCCGCAGCTCGGCAAGGGCCCCGGCGACCCCGTGCAGCAGGTCGGTCGCCTCGGTGAGCCGGTCGGCGGCCGGGTGGGCGGTCTCCGGTCGGGAGTCCTCGGCCAGGTAACCGGCGGCGGCGACCACCAGCCGTTCGTACGCCGCCACCCCGCCCTCCAGTTGAGCGGTCAGCGCGGCGTGCGCCTCGGCCAGCGGTGGTCGGGCGTCGGCCGGGGCCAGCCGCAGCGCCCGTTCGACGCTGGCCACCCGCGCGGCCAGGTCGCGAAGCGAGCGGTCGGCGGCGGCGGCCTCCAGCACCGCCGGCTCGGCCAGCCCGGTGAGCCGGGGCGCCATCCCGGCCAGGGTGAGCGCCGCCCGGTCCAGTCGGGCCCACTGCTCTCCGGCGCTGGTGCCGCGCAGCGCGATCCGGGAGCGGACCCGGCGCACCTCGGCCAGCACCCCCGGGCCGACCGGCAGCCGCTCGACGGCGGCGATCAGTCGGGCCCGCGACCGGGCCGCCGCCTCGGCCGGGTCGAGCGCGGGAGGCGCCGGCTGGGCGGCCAGGGCGCGCACGTCGATCCAGCGCCAGGCGGCGAGCGCCACAGCGCTGCCCGCAGCGCCGGCCCAGGCCGCGTCGGGCAGACCAAGGCCGGCGTACGGAGTCAGCACCACTGCCGCGCCGCCGAGCCCACCGGCCAGCACGCTCCACCGTCGGGCCGATCGGCGAAGCCGACCCAGCCTCCGGAAGTACCGTGTCCGCTCGTCTGCCACAGTGACCCCCTCGATCCGGTCGTTCAGCCGGCGGCGGTCGGGTCGCCGGTGCCCCGCTCGCGAGCCATGCTGGCGCGCAGCTCGTCCAGCCGGGCGGCGGCCGTCGGGTCATTGGCCGGGCCAGCCTTCTCGGCCTGCGGCACTGCCGGCCGCTGGGCCGCGCCGCCGAGCTGCTCCCCCGCCATGCTGGAGCGGATCTGCTCCAGCCGGGCGGAGCCGGCCGAGTCGATGGTGGCCTTCTGAATCTCCAACATACGGCCCTCGACGGAGTTGCCGGCCAGTTCGGCGCGGCCCATCGCGTTGGCGTACCGCCGCTCGATCCGGTCGCGCACCTCGTCCAGCGACGGGGTGTTGGTGGGCGCGGTCAGCGACGACATCGACTCCAGCGAGCGGGCCACCGTCTCCTGCATCTTGGCCTGCTCGAGTTGGCTGAGCAGCTTGGTGCGCTCGGCGAGCTTCTGCTGGAGGATCATCGAGTTGTTCTCGACCGCTCGGCGGGCCTGGGCGGCGGCGCCCAGCGCCTGGTCGTGCAGGGTCTTCAGGTCCTCGGTGGCCTGCTCGGCGGAGACGAGCTGGCTGGCGAGCGTCTGCGCGGACTGCTCGAACCGCACCGCCTCGGCCTCGTCGCCCTTGGCCCGGGCCTGGTCGGAGAGCACCAGGGCCTGCCGGGCGTTGCCCTGCAACCGCTCGACCTCGGTCATCTGCCGGGACAGCTTCATCTCCAGCTGACGCTGGTTGCCGATCACCGCGGCCGCCTGCTGAACCAGCGCCTGGTGCTGCCGCTGGGCATCCTCGATGGCCTGCTGGATCTGCACCTTGGGGTCGGCATGCTCGTCGATCTTCGCACCGAAGAGCGCCATCAGGTAGTTCCAACCCTTGACGAACGGGTTCGCCATCTCCGCGGTATCCCCTCAGTAGCGTCGCTCCACCACGGCCGGGCCGACTGGACCGACCGACAGTGACCGGTCGGTCTCCATCGTCCCAGCCGAACGCCAACGAGGCATCCGTACCGGGCGGTCGACAGCACCGGCGGCTCCTGCGAGCAACCCTACGCGGCCGGGGCCAGCCCGCCCATGGTCAACTGGATCGGCGGCTCAGGCCGCGCAGACCACGTCCCGGTCGCGCTCGGTCGGGCGGACCCGGGTGCTGCGCAGGGTGGCCTTGAGCGGCGAGTCCTGGCGGACCGAGACAGCGACCTTGCCGTCGGAGGTGACCTGACGGACACCCCGGTTGGTGCTCTTGGCTGCGGCGTCGGCCGGCTCGTCCTGCATCGAGACGAGCACCCCGGGCATCTGCTCGGCGAGCGCCACTGTGTCGCTCACCTCAAGAAGCAGCTCGGAGAGGCGGGCGCCGAGGGCGTCGCAGATCGCGGCGAGCAGCTCGCTAGACGGCTCCTTGTGCCCGCGTTCAATCTCGGAGAGGTAGCCGAGGCTGACGTTGGCGGCGGTGGAGACCTCACGCAGCGTGCGCTGCTGGCCCTGCCGGCGCGCCCGCAGTGCGTCACCGATCACCCGGCGTAGCAGGATCATCGCACCTCCCCCTGAGGGATACCTCGCGCCCGCCGCTGGGCGGCCGGTCGCGGCGGACCGCGCCGACCCCGAACGTCGGAGCCTTCCCGCAACCGTACCCGTTGCGGGCCCGGGCGACATCCCGCCCCGCCCGTCGGTTCGTCGGGACGGGCTCACCGGGGCGCGCCGCTGCCCGTGTGACGTCGGCTCGGGTGTCTCTGACCCTTCGGCCCCGGCGTTCACGAGGTCGCGGCGGCCAGTCGCTCGGAGAGCAACCGCAGCGCCTCGACCACCGCCTCCGCTCGGACGCGGTCCCGCCCGCCGCCCAGGTCGAGCTGGCGGACCTCGCCGCCGTCCGGGCCGGCGACAGCGACGTAGACCAGGCCCACGGGTTTCCCGTCCTGCGGCTCTGGGCCGGCGACCCCCGTGGTGGCCAGCCCCCAGTCCGCGCCGCACCGCTGCCGGCCGCCCTCGGCGAGCGCCGCAGCCACCTCCGGGTCCACCGGTCCTCGCTCGGACAGCAGGTCATCCGGTACGCCAGCAAGCGTCGCCTTCAACTCGGTGGCGTAGACCACGAGGCCACCCCGGTAGATCCCGCTGACCCCTGCGATGTTCACGATCGAGGCGGCGAGCGACCCACCGGTGAGCGATTCCACGGTGGCCAGGGTTTCGTGCCGCTCGGCCAGCCGGTGCACAACCCCCGCCGCCGCACTGCCCACCTCGACACCGACCGACTCAGCACCCTTCACCGACACCCCACCGTCCTTCCCCACCAAACTGCCCCCAACCCCAACCCAATCGCGTCGATCATGAAGTTAGCGTCACGACACGCCGCCCCGACTGGCAACAACCTCATGATCAACGGGGGGAGCGGCGGAGGCCGGCGGAGGCCCGGGGGGCAGGGTCAGCGGGGGCGGCGGAGGCGGAGGGCTTGGGCTATGTAGTCGAAGCCGGTGGCGACAGTGACCAGGACGGCGGCGGCCATGATCCAGGGGCCGACGGCGGCGAGCGCCGCCGGCATCGGCCAGAGGTACCAGGCGATGGCGAGGATCTGGAGGGCGGTCTTGACCTTGCCACCTCGGCTGGCGGCGATCACCCCGTGCCGGATCACCCAGAACCGCAGCCCGGTGATGCCCAGCTCGCGGACGAGGATCAGCGCTGTCACCCACCAGGGCAGTTGGTCGTACCAGGAGAGCAGCACCAGCGCCGCGCCGGTCAGCGCCTTGTCGGCGATCGGGTCGGCCACCTTGCCCACCGAGGTGACCAGCCCGAATCGGCGGGCGATCCAGCCGTCCACCAGGTCGGTGGCCGAGGCCACCGCGAAGATCAGACAGGCCGCCATCCGCCAACCGGAATGGGTCATCCCGGACATGATCACCGAGGCGCCGAAGACCGGCACCAGCACCAGCCGCAGGGCGGTCAACGCGTTGGCCGCGTTGACGACGGGCACCACGGCCACCACCCGGGCCGGCGTCGACTCCGTCGCCCCGGTCACCGCCGCACTCCGCTCGGGCCGCCGTGGCGTTCCCGGCACCGCACCACCTGGGTCCCCCGCTCCGCTCGGGCCCGCCGTCACCGTGCCGCGCCGGGCGCCGCCGAGATCATCTCATCCGGCACAGCGAGGAGGTCCACCCCTTCGGTGCCGGTCACCGTTGCGCGCACCAGATCGCCCGGGCGCAGCGCGGCCAGGTCGACCCCGCCCTCGGCCGGGGCGACCAGGGTGGTGGAACCGTCCACCTCCGGCGCCTGGTGGGCCGCCCGGCCCTCCACCACGCCGTCCTCGATCGAGTCGACAAGCACCTCGACTGTCGAGCCGAGCCGGTCTTCGGCCCGCTGCGAGCAGAGCTCGTCGGCGAGGGCGCTGAGCCGGTCGTAGCGCCGCTTGATCGTCGCAGCGGAGACCTTGCCGGGCAGGCCCGCGGCCTCGGTGCCGTCCTCGTCGCTGTAGTCGAACATGCCGATCGCGTCGAGCCGGGCCTCGGTCAGGAACCGGACCAGCTCGTCGACGTCGGCGCGGGTCTCGCCGGGGAAACCGACGATGAAGTTGCTCCGGGCGCCCGCGTCCGGGGCCAGGGCGCGGGCACTCGCCAGCAGCTCAAGGAACCGGTCGGTGGAGCCGAAACGCCGCATCCGACGCAGCACCGGCTCGCTGGAGTGCTGGAACGACAGGTCGAAGTACGGTGCCACGCCCGGGGTGGTGGCGATCGCCTCGACCAGCCCGGGCCGGGTCTCGGCCGGCTGAAGGTAGCTGGCCCGCACCCGGACGATGCCGGTCACGGCGGCGAGCTGCGGCAGCAGCTTCTCCAGGGCACGCGGGTCACCCAGGTCCTTGCCGTACGAGGTGGAGTTCTCGCTGACCAGCACCAGCTCCCGTACGCCGGTCTTGGCCAGCCACTCCGCCTCGGCGAGCAGCTCGTCCGGGGTACGCGAGACGAAGGCCCCGCGGAAGGCCGGGATGGCACAGAACGCGCAGCGGCGGTCGCAGCCGCTGGCCAGCTTCAGCGAGGCCACCGGACCGGTGTCGAGCCGCCGGCGCAACACCTGGCGCAGGTGTGCCGGGGTGTGCTCGTCGGTGTCGACGACGGTGCGGCTCACAGTGCTGTGGCCGGGCAGCGACACCTTGCTGTCGCGGCGCTGCACCGGGGTCAGCGGCAGCAGCTCGCGCCGGTCCCGTGGGGTGTGCGCGGTGATCTGCTCGCCGGCGACGACGGCGTTCAGCCGGGCGGCGATGTCGGGGTAGTCGTCGAAGCTCAGCACCGCCTGGGCCTCGGGGAGACTGTCGGCCAACTCCCGGCCGTACCGCTCGGCCATGCAGCCCGCGGCGACCACCTTGGCGCCTGTTCCGGCGGCGGCGAGCAGGGTCTGGATCGAGTCCTGCTTGGCCTTCTCCACGAAACCGCAGGTGTTGACGACCACCACGTCGGCGCCCTCGCCGTCGGTGGTCACCTGCCAGCCGTCGGCGTGCAGGCGGGCGGCCAGCTCCTCCGAGTCGACCTCGTTGCGGGCACAGCCCAGGGTCAGCAGGGCGACGCGACGGCCCTCGGCGTGGTCAGCGGGAGAAGGAGAGGTGGCAGACACCATCCGAGGGTACCGGGCCGGCCGGGTAACCCCGCGCACGCGGGCTGCGGAGACGGTCGACACGGAGGCGAACGTCATTCCGCTCAGCGTGCCTCGGCGCCAACCCGGGTCAGCGCGTCGAGCAGGAACACCTCGGTGCCGGCCAGGCCGGTGGAGCAGAAGACGGAGATCTGATCCGCTGTGGTCCGGCCGGGGACCGCGCCGGCCAGGATGCCGCCCAGGTCGCGCAACCGCCCGGCGTACGGGGGTGTGGCCGCGAGCATCGGCGGCTGGTAGTCCGCCGCCTGGGCCGGTGAATCGGTGACCAGCAGGTCGGCGGTGTCCAGCAGGTCGATGCCGAACTCGCTGCGGTCGCGCTGCTTGAAACCGACAGCGTTGACGTGCGTGCCGGGGCTGAGGTCGGCGGCGCAGAGCACCGGGGTCGGGCTGGTGGTCGCCAGCACCACCAGGTCCCGTCCGGCCACGGCCGAGCCCGGGTCGGCCGCCGCACGGGCCGGCACGCCCAGTTCGGCACGGACCCGAGCGGCGAAGGCCTCCCGGCGAGCGGCGGAGCGGCTGTGCACCACCACCTCGCGCAACGGGCGGACCGCTGCGGCGGCCCAGACCTGGGTCCACGCCTGTCGGCCGGAGCCGATCACCCCGAGGCTGGCGGCGTCGGGACGCGCCAGCGCGTCGACAGCGAGGCCTCCCAACCCCCCGGTACGACGGGAGCCCAACTCCTCGCCGACGGCGACCGCCCGGATCGCCCCGGTCCGTGCGTCGTGCAGCACCACCAACTGCTCGCCCTGCGGGTGACCGAAGGTGTCGTACGAGCGGAAGCCGTACCACTCGCCGACCAGGTGCCCGGCGGTGAGCACCATCCGCCCGCCGCCCAGCGGTGCGGCGGCCCGGGGCGGCGCGATCAGGCGTCCCTCGTACGCGGCCAGGAGGGCAGCGCGCATGGCGTCGACAGTGGTGGCGGCGTCCAGCGCGGCGGCGACCTCGGGGTCGGCGTAGAGCATGGTCATGGTGGCGATACTGCAAGTTGAAGTCAGGTAGAGGTCAACGGACCGTGGTGGTGGTCACCGCCCCACCACCGGGGTCGGTGCTAGCGTCGGCATCGGCGGCCGGATGCTCGTGGCCGCTCCGGACGAGTGGTGGGCGTACCCGGTCAGGCCAAGACGCCCCGCGTGACGTGCAGACTCGACTCGTCCCGGCGCGGCAGCCCGGGCGCTTCCGGTGAGGTGAACGATGGCCTGGCTCGTACTGGTGATCTCGGGACTGTTGGAGACGGCCTGGGCGATCGCCCTGGACCGCAGCGCCGGTTTCAGCCGGCTGGTCCCGTCCGTGGTGTTCGTGGTGACCCTGCTGCTGAGCATGGCCGGGCTGTCGTACGCGCTCCGGGACATCCCCGTCGGCACCGGCTACGCGGTCTGGGTCGGCATCGGCGCGGTCGGCACCGCGCTGGTCGGGATGCTGGCGCTCGGCGAGTCGGCGAGCCTGCCCCGGATCCTCTGCCTCCTGCTGGTCGTCGCCGGCGTGATCGGTCTCAAGATCTTCCACTGAGGTGCTTCGTCGGTAGGCGTGGCCAGCGCCCACAGTGGGTAGTGATCGATTCGTCACGACAGGCTCTCACCCAGAGGAAGACATGGCCGACATGCCGAGCACCGCCCGTCCCCGCAGCAACGCCGCCCGCATCCTCACCATCGTGGGCTTCGTCTTCGCGGTCCTGGCCCTGCTGCTCAACCCGATCATCTTCGGCGTGCTCGGCGTCATCGCGGGCGTCGTCGGCGCGGTGCTCGGTGACAAGCCGCTGGGTTGGTACGCCGCCGCGGCCAGCGTCGTCGCCGCGATAATCAGCCTGGTGGTCTTCACCGCGCTGATCAACAACTGACCACTCCCCCGTCGCGGGCCCGCCGGATTCCGGCGGGCCCGTCGCGCGTCCGGGGTCGGCTGTCGGTCAGTCCACGTCGCCGCGCAGGCCGGTCAGGACCTCGTCCAGCTCGTCCGGCTTGACCAGCACGTCGCGCGCCTTCGACCCCTCGGACGGCCCGACCACCCCCCGGGTCTCCATCAGGTCCATCAGGCGGCCCGCCTTGGCGAAACCGACCCGCAGCTTGCGTTGCAGCATCGAGGTCGAGCCGAACTGCGAGGTGACCACCAGCTCCACCGCCTGCACCAACAGGTCCAGGTCGTCGCCGATGTCCTCGTCGATCTTCTTCTTGCTCTCCTGCGCCGGGGCCAGCACGTCAGTGCGGAACTCCGGCTCACGCTGGTCCTTGCAGAACTTCACCACGTCGGCGATCTCGCGCTCGGTGACCCAGGCGCCCTGGATCCGGACCGGCTTGGAGGCGCCCATCGGCAGGAAGAGCCCGTCACCACGGCCGAGCAGCTTCTCCGCGCCCGGTTGGTCGAGGATGACCCGGGAGTCCGCGAGAGAGGACGTGGCGAACGCCAGCCGGGACGGCACGTTCGCCTTGATCAGACCGGTCACCACGTCGACCGAGGGGCGCTGGGTGGCCAGCACCAGGTGGATGCCGGCGGCCCGGGCCAGCTGGGTGATCCGGACGACCGAGTCCTCCACGTCGCGCGGCGCGACCATCATCAGGTCGGCCAGCTCGTCCACGATCACCAACAGGTACGGGTACGGACGCATCTCGCGTTCGCTGCCCGGCGGGGCCTTGATCTCGCCGCTGCGAACCTTGCGGTTGAAGTCGTCGATGTGCCGGACCCCGTTTGCGGCGAGGTCGTCGTAGCGCATGTCCATCTCGCGGACCACCCAGTCCAGCGAGTCGGCCGCCTTCTTCGCGTTCGTCACGATCGGGGTGACCAGGTGCGGGATGCCCTCGTAGCCGGTCATCTCGACCCGCTTCGGGTCGATCAGCAGCAGCCGCACCTCGTCCGGGGTGGCCCGGGTGAGGATGGACACCAGCAGCGTGTTGAGACAGCTCGACTTGCCCGCGCCGGTGGCGCCGGCGATCAGGATGTGCGGCATCTTGGCGAGGTTGGCCACCACGTAGCCGCCCTCGATGTCCTTGCCCAGCGCCACGACCATCGGGTGGTGGTCGCTTGTCGCCGCGCGCGAGCGCAGCACGTCGCCGAGGGCCACGTTCTCCGGGTCGGTGTTCGGGATCTCCACGCCCACGGCGCTCTTGCCCGGGATCGGGCTGAGGATCCGTACGTCCGGCGACTTCACCGCGTACGCGATGTTGCGGGACAGCTGGGTGATCCGCTCGACCTTGACGCCGTGCCCCAGCTCCACCTCGTAGCGGGTGACTGTCGGGCCACGGGTGAAGCCGGTGACCGCGGCGTCCACGTCGAACTGGTCGAACACGCCGGTCAGCGCGGCGATCACCTCGTCGTTGGCCTTGCTGCGGGTCTTCGCGGCGGCCCCGGCACTGAGCATGTTGGCCGGCGGCAGGGTGTAGTCACCGGCCAGCCCGGTCAACGCGAGCTGCTCGGCCCGGGTCGGGGCGGGCGAGTGCTCCGGCGGCTCGACCGACGGCTTGCGGCTCGCCGGCACCTTCGCCGGAGACTTGCGCGGCAGCACCATGGTCTCCTGGAGGTCCGCGCCGTCCAGGTCCTCGAAGTCGTCCGGGTCCAGTGGCGCGGGCATCCGCTTCGCCGGTCGCTTGCGGGCCGGCTTGGCGGCGACCTCGTCCGCCTCCTCATCCACCTCCGGTGCGCCGCCGACAAGCCCACCGGCGAGCAGGCCCAGCCGCTCCGGGATCTTGTTGATCGGCGTCGCGGTCACCACGAGCAGGCCGAAGAGCAGCAGCAGGACGAGCAGCGGCACCGCCACCCAGGCGGTCACCGCCCGCTCCAGCAGCCCACCGACGCCCGCGCCGACCAGACCGCCGGCGAAGTCACGCTCCAGTGGGTCAACCGGGTCCTGACCGATCTGGAGCAGCGCGGCGGTCGACACCAGCAGCGAACCCCAGCCGATCAACCCACGGCCCCGGTGCTCCGGATCGGCCGGCTGACGCATCAGCCGCCACGCCCCGATCATCAGCAGCACCGGTACGACAACCGAGATCGCGCCCAGGAACAGCCGGATCGTGTCGGCCAGTCGCGCGCCGACCGGCCCCGCACCGGACAGCCAGAGCGCCACGGCGCTGAGCAGGGCGAGCCCGAACATGAGCAGCCCGGCACCGTCGCGGCGGTGCTCCGGGTCGAGGTCGCGGGCCGAGGCGGCCTGCCGGCCAGCGGCCCGCACCGCCCAGCCCATCCCGTGCGCCAGCCCCATCCACAGTGCACCCACCGCACGACCGACGTAGACCGCCGGGCCGGGCCGGGGCGGCGTGGTGCGACGTCGTACCGGTGCCCGCGTGGTTTTCTTCGCCGGTTGACGGGCACGACTGTTGGTGCCACCGCGCGGCGACGCGCCGCGCCGCCGGCTCGCCTGAGAGGTACGGCCCGCCATAGAGTCACGGTAACGGTGGGGCCGGGCAGATCCCCGCTTTTCCGGGTCGTGTCCGCGCGTCGTAACACGAACCCCACCGCCGGTCGTGATATCCGCCTCAGAAGGGATGCCCCATGGCGTCGCCGGGAATCGAAGGCGATCCGGACGATCCGCTGGCCGGGCACCCTGGCGCGCTGCGTCCGCTGACCGGTGAACTGGTCGCCGCGGTGCTCGCTGCCCGGGGCCGCTCCGTCGGCCCGACCCCGGACGGCGAGCTGGTGGGCACCTTCGACGACAACCTGATCTGGTTCCTCCGCGTCGGCGGGGACGGCGAGCTGCTCCAGATCCGCACCATGGTCGATCCGACCTTCGGCATCGAACGGGTGCCCGACCTCTACGCGTTCTGCAACTCCTGGAACCACGACCGGCTCTGGCCCAAGGCGTTCGTCCACGTCGCCGACGACGGTCGGGCCCGGGTGTACGGAGAGGTGATCGCCGACCTGGAACGCGGCGTGACCCCACACCAGCTCGACCAACTGCTCGACTGTGGCATCTCCACCGGTTGCCAGCTCGCCGTGGCGGTCCGCCGACTGCCCGGCGCGGTGCCGTCGTGACCGGCCGGGACGAGTTCACCGGCAGCCGCACCGGCACGCCACGCACCGGCTCCGGTGACCGCCTCGCGCGGGGCCGCGTACCGGCGCTGGAGACCGCGCTCGCCGAGGCCCGGGACCTCCCCGACGGCCCGGCCCGGCAGGTGGCCCTGGAGCGGCTCGCCGAGCGCGCCGACGCGGCCGGCGACGTCCGGTCCGGGATGGACGCGCGGTTCGCGTTGATCGAGGCGTACCTGCTGCACGGGGAGCGGTGGCGTCTGGTCGAGCCGGTTCGACGCTGCCGGGCCGCCGCCGACCACCGGCCCGACCTGCTCACCGAGACGGAGACCGGGCTGCTGCTGCGCTACCAGCGGTACGCGGTGGAGGCGCTGCTCGGCACCCCCCGGGTCGGGCTGGACCAGACCCGGTCCCTGCTGCACGACCTGGCCCACCGCGTCGGCGCTGATGGTCCGGACACACCGACAGTCGCGGAGCTGCACTGCCGGATCGCCGATCACCTGGGCGACGAGCCCACCGCCCGGCACTGGTACGAGCGATGGTCCGGAAAGCGGCCGGGCCCGGCCGGCGGCTGCCCGGGCTGCGCCTCCGCCCGGCGCGCCGAGCTGCTGGCCGGCTGGGGCGAGTGGCACGCGGCGGTCAGCGAGCTCGGGGAAACCGACGGCGACCCGCGGTCCTGCACCGACCAGCCCGAGCGGAACCTGGTCGCCGGTCTACTGCCGGCACTGCGCACCGGCGAGCCAGCGCGGGCGGCGACGGCGCACGTGCGGGCGTACCGCCGGCACCGGCGGGAGCGCGCGGCGTTCCCGCACCTCGCCGCGCACCTGCGGTTCTGCGCGCTGGGCGGGCACCTGGAGCGGGGCCTGGCCATTCTGGCCGAGCAGCTGCCCCGGTTGGACCAGCCGACCGACGATCTCGCCGCCATGGAGTTCGCCGCCGCCGGGGCACTGGTCTGCGGGCTGGCCGCCGACGCAGGGCTGGGCGGGCGGACGATGCCCCGACCGGCGTACGGCGAGCGAACAGCCACCGAGTTGGACGTCGCCACGCTCGGGGCGCTGCTGCTCGGGGTTGCCAACGAGTTGGCCGGCAGCTTCGACGCGCGCAACGGCACGGGGCACCACTCCGGACGGATGGCCGCCTGGCTGGCCGAGCGCCCGCTCGCGGCGCCGGTGCCGCTGCCCAGCGACGACGAGCCCGACGCCGACCGGGCCGACGTCCAGGCCGACGCCGAGCCCGAGCTGGGCGAACGCGAGTTGTCGGCGCTCTCCCTCGACATGATCACCGGGATCCTGGACGGGCGCGGCGACCGGTACCTGGTGGACGAGGGCGAGACAGTGGTCGGCCACTGGGAGGGGACGGTGATCCAGTTCCGGCGGGCCGGTGAGCGCGGCGAGGTGCTGCACGCCCGCGCCATGGCCAACCGCCGGCTGCCGGCGGCCCGCCGCGCCGAGGCGTACGCCTTCTGCAACGCCTGGAACCACGACCGGCTGCTGCCCAAGGCGTACGCGCACGACCTCGGCGACGAGTTGGTGCTGGCCGGCGACGTGGCCACCGACCTGGCGCACGGGGTCGCCCCGGCGCAGCTACGGGTCCTCATGGACGCCGCCATCGCCACCGGCATCGCGTACGCCGAGGCTGTCGCCGCGCTGCCCTGATTCGCAAGAGGCGCCAACGGTTGCAGTTGACGCGCGACTGCACGACATCCGACAGCTCGCAACCGGGAGTACGGCACCGAGGTGGTATCGCCGTCAGCCCCACCGCAACCCCTCGGGAGTCGTCATGAACCGCCCGCTCCGGTCCGGCATTCTCGGTGCCGCCGTACTCGCCCTGTCCGCCCTCGCCGCCCTGTCCGCCCTCGCCGCCCTGTCCGCCCTCGCCGCCCCGACCGTTGCCGGTGCCGCCCCTGCCAAGCCGACCGTCTCGCCGAGCACGACGGCCGGGAGCGCCGCACCGACGATCCTGGCACGGGCCGACATCGCCTTCCTCAGCGGCGACCCGTGGCACCCGTCGGGCCCGCTGGAGGTCAAGGTCGTCAACCACGGTGAGGCAGCGGCGAAGGGCTTCTTCGTGCTCCGCCTGCCACAGGACGCCGACCTGACCGCTGGCGGCGGCTGCCGGGCCGGCGGCGGTGCGACGAGGACCTGGGTCTGCGGCGGCGCGGAACTGCCCGCCGGGGGCGATCGGACGTACCGCCTGACGGTGACCTCATCGGCTGCGCAGCCGGTCTTCGGGGTGGCCGAGTGGGGTTCCGTTGCCGGTCAGGACGCCACCGGCCGCGCCGACCGACCCACCGACTTCCGGATCAACTGGCCGGACCCCACGACACTGCGGCTACGGGCCGCCGCCGGCCCGGTCGTCGACGGTGCCGCGACCATCCGGGTGCTCGTCACGAACACCGGCACGTTCGACATCGGCGGGTACTCGTTGAACGTCGCCACCCCGGACGGGGTGCGGGTGACCGCACCGGGGTGCTCCGACAGCGGCCGGATGAACGGTGTGGGCTGCGAGATCCTGCGCGAGCGCCGCCTCGCGGACGGCGCCACCGACAGTTTCGACGTACGGGTGGCGGCCACTGGCGGCACGAAGAGCGTTCGGCTCTGGCTCGCGCCCACCAACCGGTACACCAACCAGGACACCTCGGTGACGCTCCGCCTGGCCGGCGGCGGATCCGGAGGCGGCGAGGCCACCACCGCGCCACCGGCCGACCCGACCCCGCCAGCGACCACGGCACCGGCCACGCCCGCCCCGGAGGCAACGGAACTGCCGCGCACCGGCACGACCACCGTCGCGTACGGCCTGATCGGCGTGTCACTGCTGACCCTCGGCGGCGGACTGCTGCTACTGCGACGCCGGCTCCAGCGCGACTGACCCAGAACGGCGGGCCCAATCGTGAGACGACGATGCCCGTCCGCACACGAGGTGCGGACGGGCATCGTGACGCGTGCGGTCAGACCTCGACGACGGTGGGCACGATCATCGGCCGACGACGGTACTTGTCGTTGACCCACCGCCCCACTGTCCGCCGGACGATCTGCTGAAGCTGGTGCGGGTCGGTGATGCCGTCCGCCGCAGCCCGGTTGAGCGCCTCGGTGACCAGCGGCACCACCGGGTTGAACGCCTCCGGATCCTCGGAGAAGCCCTTCGCGGAGAGCGTCGGGCCGGCGACCACCTTGCCGGTGACCGAGTCGACGACAACCGTGGTGGCGATGAAACCGCCGTCACCGAGGATCCGCCGTTCGGTGAGCAGCGACTCGCTGACGTCACCGACGGCGAGGCCGTCCACGTAGACGTACCGGCTCTTCACGTGCCCCACCACGCTGGCGCGGCCCTCGACCAGGTCGACC
The DNA here is from genome assembly GCF_040649935.1 of Micromonospora sp. NPDC048842. Classification (NCBI taxonomy): domain Bacteria; kingdom Bacillati; phylum Actinomycetota; class Actinomycetes; order Micromonosporales; family Micromonosporaceae; genus Micromonospora; species Micromonospora sp. NPDC048842. The sequence goes on from NZ_JBEZGK010000006.1 coordinate 265,642, forward strand.
ACGTCGCCGTCCTCGCAGATCACCACCCGGTCGGCGGCGACCCCGGAGTCGATGCCGAGCCGGGCGTGGGCGCGCAGGTGGCGCCACTCGCCGTGCACCGGCATCAGGTTGCTGGGCCGGACCACGTTGAGCAGGTAGAGCAGTTCCCCGGCGGGGGCGTGCCCGGAGACGTGCACCTTGGCCACGTCCTTGTGCACGACCACCGCGCCAGCCCGCGCGAGCCGGTTGATCACCCGGTAGACCGAGGTCTCGTTGCCCGGCACCAGCGACGAGGCCAGCACGACGGTGTCACCGGGAGCGATGGTGATGTGCCGGTGGTCGCCGCTGGCCATCCGGCCCAGGGCGCTCATCGGCTCACCCTGGGAACCGGTGGACATCAGCACGATCTCGTCCGGCGGCAGCGTGGTCGCCTCGTCGATGCTGATGACCAGGCCTGCCGGGATGTTGAGCAGGCCGAGGTCCCGGGCGATGCCCATGTTGCGGACCATGGACCGGCCGATCAGCGCGACCTTGCGGCCGTGCTCGGCGGCGGAGTCGAAGACCTGCTGCACGCGGTGTACGTGCGAGGCGAACGAGGCCACGATGATCCGACCCTTGGCCTTAGCGAAGATCGAATCGAGCACCGGGCCGATCTCCCGCTCCGGGGTGACGAAACCGGGGATCTCCGCGTTGGTGGAGTCGGACAGCAGCAGGTCGACGCCTTCGGCGCCGAGCCGGGCGAAACCGGCCAGGTCGGTGATCCGGCCGTCCAGCGGCAGCTGGTCCATCTTGAAGTCGCCGGTGTGCAGCACCAGGCCGGCGGGGGTGCGGATGGCCACCGCGAGGGCGTCCGGGATCGAGTGGTTGACAGCGAAGAACTCACACTCGAACGGACCGAGCCGCTCGCGGCCGCCCTCCCGCACGGTCAGCGTGTACGGCTGGATCCGCCGCTCGGCCAACTTCGCCTCGACCAGGGCGAGGGTGAACTGTGAGCCGACCAGCGGGATGTCGGGCTTGTGGGCGAGCAGGTACGGCACCGCGCCGATGTGGTCCTCGTGACCGTGCGTCAGCACGATCGCCTGGACGTCGGCCAGCCGGTCCAGGATCGGACCGAAGTCGGGCAGGATCAAATCCACACCCGGCTGCTCGACGTCGGGGAACAACACCCCGCAGTCGACGATCAGCAACTTGCCGTCGTACTCGAAGACGGTCATGTTCCGACCGATGGCACCGAGCCCGCCGAGCGGGATGATCCGCAGGCCGCCTTCCGGCAGCGGCGGGGGTAGCTCCGCCTCGATGTGCGCCTCGGTCACGCGTCCACCTCATTCTGCGACGCCGTTACTCGACGTCCATCGTGTCGTTCGTTCATTCGGGCAGCTCCAGGCCCGCTGCCGCGAAGTCCGCGCGCAGCTGGGCGATCTCGTCGTCGGTGGCGTCCACGAGCGGGGGTCGCACCGGGCCGGCCGGCAGGCCCAGCGACGCCAGGCCCGCCTTCACCAGAATGGTGCCCTGGGTACGGAAGATGCCGGTGAACAGCGGCAGCAGCCGCCGGTGCAGGGCCAGCGCGGTAGGCATGTCCCCCGCGTCGTACGCCTCGATCATCTGTGCGGTCAGCGCCCCGGTGAAGTGCGTCGAGGTGCCGACCACGCCCACGCATCCGACGGCCAGCGCCGGCAGGGTGAGGGCGTCCTCACCGCTGTAGAAGGCGAGGGTGGTGCGGCTGGTGACCCAGCTGGTGGCGGTCAGGTCGCCCTTGGCGTCCTTGACCGCGACGATCCGGCCGTGTTCGGCGAGCCGGACCAACGTCTCGGTGTCGATCGGCACGCCGGAGCGGTGCGGAATGTCGTACAGCATCACCGGCAGGCCGGTGGCATCGGCCACCGCGGTGAAGTGTCGCAGCAACCCGCTCTGCGGCGGCTTGTTGTAGTACGGGGTGACCACCAGCAGGCCGTGCGCACCCGCCTTCTCGGCGGCGGCGGCCAGCTCGATGGTGTGCCGGGTGTCGTTGGTGCCGACGCCCGCGACCACCTTGGCGCGGTCACCGACGGCCTCCACCACGGCCCGGATCAGGTGTTCCTTCTCCGCGTCGGTGGTGGTCGGCGACTCGCCGGTGGTGCCATTGACCACCAGCGCGTCGTTGCCCTGCTCGTCGACCAGGTGGCTCGCCAGCCGGGCGGCGCCGTCGAGATCGAGGGAACCGTCGGGGGTGAACGGGCTCACCATGGCTGTGAGCAGCCGGCCGAAGGGGCGGGACGCCGGTCGGGCCGCGGCGTCGAGGTGGTCGTGCGTCATACCCTCCAACCTAGCGGACGACCAGCCGAGGCCCGCCGGGGAAGGGCTCAGGACGCCTCGTGCGGGCTGGCCGCCACTTCGGTGCCGTCCGGCAACGTGGTGATCACGAAGTCGGCGAACACGTTCGGGGCGACCCCCTGGAGCTGGCGCAGGCACTCCACGGCCAGCTCACGGATCTCCACGTCGGCGTGCTCGGTGGCCCGCATCGCGATGAAGTGCCGCCAGGCCCGGTAGTTGCCGGAGACCACGATCCGGGTCTCGGTGGCGTTGGGCAGCACCGCGCGGGCAGCCTGCCGGGCCTGCTTACGGCGCAGCGTCGGGTTGGGCTCGTCGGAGAAGCGCTGCTCGAGGCCCTCCAACAACTCGGTGTACGCCCGAACGCTCGCCTCGGCGGCCTCCACGAACTTCTTGTGCAGCTCCGGGTCGTCGGCGATGACGGCCGGCTCGACCATGGCCGCGTCCCGCTCCGGGACGTAGCGCTGCGACAGCTGGGAGTACGAGAAGTGCCGGTGCCGGATCAGCTCGTGGGTGAAGGAGCGGGACACCCCGGTGAAGTAGAAGGTGACCGACCCGTGCTCCAGCACGCTCAGGTGGCCCACTTCGAGGATGTGCGCCAGGTAGCCGGCGTTGGTGGCGGTCGCCGGGTTCGGCTTCTTCCACGACTGGTAGCAGGCCCGACCGGCGAACTCGGCGAGCGCCTGGCCGCCCTCCGCGTCGGTCGACCACGGCACGTCGTCCGGGGCCGCGAATTGGGTCCACGCGATCAACTTGACCTGGGGCTGCACCATGTCCGGCATTCCTGGGACTTTAGTGGTGGGGTGCCGCCCGACCCAACTCAGGCGCGCCCCGTGCAATGTCGATCACTCAGACAACGCCGAACCCGCCGATGCCCAAGGCGTTGGCCGGGGTCGGGGGTCCGGGGTCCGGGGTCCGGGGTCCGGGCGTCGTCGACGGGGCCGGGGCGGACAGTGCCGTCGGCGTCCTCTGGAGCTGAATCGTTGGCGACATCAGCCCTGGCGGATGGGTCACCAAAGCCGGCGACCAAGGCCCGGGCGCCGTTCAGGTGCCCCAGCGACTCGAGCGGGCCAAGCGGACCGAGCAGCCCAAGCGACCCAGGCCGCCCGCGCCCGAGCGACCCGCGTCCGAACAGCCCGAGCCCAAGCGACCCGAGCCCAAGCGATCCGGCCCCGAACGACCCAACCCCGAACGGCCCTAGCCCGAACGGTCCAAGCGGCTCAGCAGCCGCTTCCGCTCTCAAGATCACGCAACATCCTGGAGGTAGTGCCATCCGGCGCGCCCGAAACCACTACTTCCAGGATCGAGCACGATATTGGGGCGAGGTGCGTCGGCAACCGTGCGCCGCGCACGCGGGTGTGCGGCTGCTCAGTGGGTGATCGACTCGGTTTCCTGAAAGTCGGGGTCTCCGGGTCGGGTGGATGGCCCGGTTTCCTGGATGCCGAGTCGATCATGGGTCGTGGGCACCGGAGGACCCGTGATGTCGTAAACGAATCAGCTCCAAAGGACGTCGACACAGCACATGCCGGCCGAGGCCCACATCCGCCCGCCGGTCGGATCCGAGCACTGGGCCCGTCGGGCGGCGACAGGTTCGGCGGGGGCGCGTCAGACAGCGGCGCGTCGGGCGGCGGCGCGTCAGACAGCGGCGTGTCGGGCGGCGGCGATCGCCGCGCGCGAGGCAACGGCGTCGCGGCCAAGTCGCCGCGCGTCAGGCGACGGCAGGTCCGGGACGGGCGACGGCGGCGCGGTCAGACGTAGAGCGAGGTGAACGGCGCCCAGGGCAGGTTGCGTAGCACCGAGAAGGCCAGCCAGGCGGCCAGGAAACCGCCGATGACCTTCGAGCTGATCCGCAGCTCGGGCAGCCGCCACCCGAACGCCTGGTTTCCCGCCCAGGCCACGAAGAGGTACGCGAGGAACGGCAGCGCGAAGACGAACAGGAAGTGGTGCCGGGCGGCGGCCGGCAGGTCGCCGTGCAGCACGTACCAGAGCGCACGGGTGCCACCACAACCCGGGCAGTCCAGCCCGGTGGTCAACTTGAGCAGACAGGTGGGCGCGGCGTCCGGGTCGGCGTAGGTCGGGTTGCTGAGCAGCGCGTAGCTCATGCCGATGGCGACGCAGCCGACCGCGGCCAGCGGCACCGCCCAGCGCGGGGAACGTTCGTAGAGCCGCAGCACGAACCGGGTGAGCCGGTCGGGCTCAGGCGCCGGGTAGCCACCAGGCGGGGTCGTCGGCCAACCCTCCGGACCCGAGCCGCCGGGACCGAAGCCGCCCGGACCGGAACCGGCGGGACCGAAGCCGCCCTGACCAGGGCCGCCCGAACCGGGGCCGCCCGAACCGGGGCCGGCGGGACCCGAGCCGGCGGAATTGAAGCCACCGGGACCCGTACCACCGTCGGCCGGCGCCGTGTGGACCGCGCCGGGGGCGGGGTGCGGCTGGTCGACCGGTCCGGGAGCGCTCGTCACGCGCTCACGGTACACCGGACACGCCGGCCAACGCGGCGGTGAGCGGACCGGCCAGATCGCCGGCCGCTGGAGGGGCCACCGCGTCCAGGCCGAGCCAGCCGGCGAGGCGGTACAGCTCGGCGGCGAGCGCGACGGCTGTCTCCCCCGGCTCGGCGCCGGGTTCGAGCCAGGCGGCCGGCACCAGCAGCACCCCGGCCTTCCGATCGGCCTTCAGATCGACCCGGGCGGTGAACCGATCGCCTTGCAGGAACGGCAACACGTAATAGCCGTAGACCCGCTGTGGGGCCGGGACGTAGATCTCGATCCGGTAGCTGAAGTCGAACAGCCGCTCGGTGCGGGCCCGTTCCCAGATCAGCGGATCGAAGGGGCTGACCAGTGTGTTGCCCCGCACCCAGCGGGGCAGCCGGGCGGACGTGTGCAGCCAGGCCGGCTGCCGCCAGCCCGGCACTGTGACAGGCACCAGCTCACCGGCCTCGACCAGCTCCGCGACGGCCTGCCGGGCGCCGGCCAGCGGCAACCGGAAGTAGTCGCGCAGCTCCGGCTCGGCTGCCACCCCGAGAGACCGCGCGGCGAGGGAAACCAGCGTCCGGTACGCCTCGGCGTCGGTCGGGGTGGGCGCGGCCAGTACCGCCGGAGGCAGCACCCGCTCGGGCAGGTCGTAGCGGCGGGCGAAGGAGGTGCTGCGTTCGGCGGCGGCGACCTCCCCGGCCCAGAACAGGAACTCCAACGCCCGCTTGACCGCCGACCAGTTCCAACCCCAGTTGCCGGTCTCGCGGGGGGCGTCGTGCTCGATCTCGGCGGCGGTCAGCGGCCCCCGGACGGCCACCTCGTCCCGCACCCAGGCGACCAACTCCGGCTGCTCCTGCGCGATCCGCCGCATGCCGCCCCAGGATTCGCTGTGCGCCCGGGCCATCCGCCAGCGCAGTATCGGGTGCAGCTCCACCGGGACCAGCGACGCCTCGTGGCCCCAGTATTCGAACAGCTCACGCGGGCGCCGGTAGGCAGCCTGGTCGAGCAGCGTGGTCGGGTAGGGGCCGAGCCGGCTGTAGAGCGGCAGGTAGTGCGCACGTTGCAGCACGTTGACCGAGTCCATCTGGATCAGCCCGACCCGGCCCAGCACGCGACGCAGGTGCCGGCGGCTGGGCACGCCCGTCGGCGCCGGGTCGGCGAAGCCCTGGGCGGCGAGCGCCACGCGGCGGGCCTGGGCGAGCGAGAGTGATTCCGGTGCGGTCATCGTCGGCGACCTTAATTCATCGGTACGACGCCGGTGCGGGAAGCTGGACGTGACGACCAACGGGGCATAGAACGGTGCAATGCTGACCATCCGTCGGGAGGAGCCGGACGACGCCGAGGCGGTCGCCCGGGTACACGTGCACGGCTGGCAGGCGGGCTACGCCGGCTTCATGCCGGACGAGGTGCTCGGGCGGCTCAACGTGGTGGCCTGGGCGCAGCGTCGTCGCGACGTCGGCACCGCCGATCCGGAACACCCGTTCACCACGCTGCTCGGCGAGGTGGACGGGTTGGTCGTCGGCTTCACCACCTTCGGGCCGTACCGCCGCAACCAGGACCGGGACGACCTGGACCCGGCGGTCGGCGAGGTGGTGGCGCTCTACGTGGAGCCGGCCCACTGGGGTGACGGGACCGCCGCGGCATTGCTGGACGCCGCCCGCGGCGGACTCACCGAGCGGGGCTGGGCCGGCTACCGGGCGTGGGTGCTGGCGGACAACCGGCGGGCCCGGCGGTTCTGCGAGCGCGCCGGCCTGTCACCGGACGGTGAGCGGTCGACCTACCAGGTGCCGCTGGCCGGTGGGGGCCCGCCGGTCGGGCTGGTCGAGTTGCGGTACGCCGGACGCCTCGACAGCTGATCCGTTCGGGGTGAGCCACCGGCGGATCGGCAGGAAGGCCAGCAGCGCCAGACTGACCCACACGTAGGCGTTGCTGCCCAGGAAGCCGTCGACGCCGGTGAAGTCCTTCTCCCAGAGCCAGACGGTCCGGCTGATCAGCAGCGCGTACCCGATGGTCGCGGCGAGCAGCAGGACCTGCCGTCGGCGGCCGGCCGGCGCGGCCATCGCGTTGTCGACCAGCAGGATCAACGCGGGCAGCAGCCAGACCAGGTGGTGCACCCAGGTGACCGGGCTGACCAGGCACATCACCGCGCCGGTCAGCGCCAGGCCGGTCGCCTCGTCGCCGGCCGCGACGGCGGCCCGGGAACGCCAGGCCCAGAGCGCCAGGGTGCCGAGCACCAGCAGCAGCCACAGCAGTGTGCTCGGGTGCTCCGGGTCGAGCCGGGCGACCACCCCGCGCAGCGACTGGTTGGAGACGAAGGCCAGCTCGCCCACCCGTCCGGTGTTCCACAGCGCCTCGGTCCAGAACTCCCGGGACGCGTCGGGGAAGAGCGCGGCGGCCAGCAGCGACACCCCGGCGGCGGTGCCGCTGGCGGTGAGCGCCGCCCGCCACCGCCCGGTCACCAGCAGGTAGACGATGAACACGCCAGGGGTCAGTTTGATCGCCGTGGCGAGGCCGATGCCCACCCCGGCCCACCGGTTGCCGGCGGGTAGCAGCCGCAGCAGGTCCACCGCCACCAGGAAGAGCAGCAGCGTGTTGACCTGGCCGAAGTTGACCGTCTCCCGCATCGGTTCGAACGCGGCGGCCAGGCAGAGCGCCACGGCGAGGGCGAACCACCGGGTCCAGCCGGCGCGGCGGGCGATCGGGTCGACCAGCCACCAGATCAGCACCGTGGTGGTGGCCACGCTGGCGAGCACGCTCACCACGATCGCGGCCGTCCACGGCAGGTACGCCATCGGCAGCATCACCAGCGCGGCGAACGGCGGATAGGTGAAGCCGTACTGGGTGCCCGGTTTGAGGTAGTCGTAGATCTCCCCGCCGTCGTGCACCCACCAGGTCAACGCGCCGTAGTAGACCTTCAGGTCGAAGAACCCGTGCCGGACGGCGGCGACGGCGAGGAACCCGGCGACCGCCGCGGCGAGCACCACCACCCCGACGACCTGCGCGGTCGTCCTATTGGCACCCTGCGCCACCGTCGTCTCCCTCGCCCTGCGTAGGCTTCCGTCCCATGGCTCTCGGGTACGTCCGCCCGGCGCGTCCCGAGGACGCCGGCGAGATCGCACGCATCCAGCTCGCGACCTGGCGGGTCGCGTACCGCCGGATCCTGCCTCGGCATGTGCTCGACAACCTGGACGAGGCGTTCCTCGCCCGGCGGTGGAGCGCCGCGGTGCTGGAGCCGCCCTCGGGCGCGCACCGGGTGCTGGTCGCCGTCGAACAGGCCGAGCAATCGTATCTGGTGGGGTTCGCCGCCTCCGGCCCGGCCGACGCCGAGGCGTTGGCCCCGGGTGAGCCGGCCGACGCGCTCGGCCCGGACGTGGCGGCGGTGACCGATCTGCTGATCGAGCCGCGGTGGGGCCGTCGGGGGCACGGCAGTCGACTGCTCGCCGCCGCCGTCGACCTGTGGCGGGAGGACGGGATGAGCCGTGCGGTGGCCTGGGCGTTCGACGGTGACGAGGCGACCCGCAAGTTCCTGACCAGCACCGGGTGGGAGCTCGACGGCGCGGCCCGGGCGCTTGACGTCGACGACATGCTGGTGCCCCAGGTGCGCCTGCACGTGGGCGTGCCGACCGAGAAGGTGCCTGTCGACGACGAGCCCGTTGGCTGACCCGCGCTGACGCCCCGGCCCGGATACCGGCACGGGTCGGCGTGCCCCGGCCGGAGTGGGCGCCGATGTCCGACCTGTCGCCTACGGTCGGCCCATGAGCTCAGCCACCACGCCGCTGTCGGCGCCGACCGCCGAGGGTCACCTGGAGGGGTTCCGGGTCGAGCTGACCGGCTACTGCTACCGGATGCTCGGCTCGCTGTTCGACGCCGAGGACGCGGTGCAGGAGACTCTGCTGCGGGCCTGGCGCGGGTGGGACGGCTTCGACGGCCGCGCCAGCACGCGCACCTGGCTCTACCGGATCGCCACCAACGTCTGCCTGGATCTGCTGAGGGGTCACCGGCGGCGGGCCATGCCGACGGATTTCGGTGACCCGTCGCCGCCGGTGGCCCCGAGCCTTGGTGACGCGGAGACGGGTTGGGTAGGGCCGGCGGCGGATGCTGCGGTGTTGCCCACTGCGGATCCGGCGGAGCTGGCCGTGCTGCGGGACTCGGTCCGGTTGGCGTTCGTCGCCGCGCTCCAGCACCTGCCTCCCCGGCAGCGCGCGGTACTGATCCTTCGGGACGTGTTGCGCTGGCATGCCGACGAGGTCGCCGGTCTGCTCGAGACCAGCGTGCCCGCCGTCAACAGTGCGTTGCAACGTGCCCGGGCCACGCTGGCCGAGCGGGCCGGCGCGACGCCGGGCCCGGCCCTGGACGAGGAGCATCGCGACCTGCTGGACCGCTACGTGCGGGTGTTCGAGCGCTACGACATCGACGCTCTCGTGGGTCTGCTGCGCGAGGACGCGGTGCACAGCATGCCTCCGTACCGGATGTGGTTGTCGGGGGCGGCCGACATCGGCCGGTGGATGGTTTCCTGGCCGGCGTCCGGCTGCCAAGGTTCCCGGCTCCTGCCGGTGTCGGCCAATGGCGCTCCGGCGCTGGCGCAGTACCGTCCTGACCCGGCTGGGGGGCGCCGAGCGTTCTCCATCCAGCTCATCGACGTCGCCGACGGCCGGATCACCCGGCTCACCCACTTCCTGGAGCCGGCGCTCTTCGCCCGCTTCGGCCTGCCCGACAAAATCGCCTGACGATGCACCGATGAGTTCGGGGCCGGACCGTCGTCCACCCTCCGACACTGACCGTCACCAGGAGGGTGAGAACGATGCGGACAGCACACCCCGCAGCCGGGCGTCGGGAGTGGATTGGGCTGGCCGTGTTGGCCCTGCCCACTCTGCTGCTGGCACTCGACCTGAGCGTGCTCTATCTGGCCCTGCCGAGCCTCAGCGCGGACCTCGGCGCCGACAGCACCCAGCAGTTGTGGATCACCGATGCGTACGGTTTCCTGGTGGCCGGTTTCCTGGTCACGATGGGCACCCTGGGCGATCGGGTGGGTCGTCGACGCCTGTTGTTGATCGGGGCCGGTGCCTTCGCCGTGGTCTCGGTGGTGGCCGCCTACGCACCGAATCCGCCGCTGCTGATCGCCGCGCGGGCACTGCTCGGTGTCGCCGGGGCCACGCTGATGCCTTCCACGCTGGCCCTGATCAGCAACATGTTCCAGATCCCGGCGCAGCGCGCGGTGGCGGTCGGGGTCTGGATGAGCTGCTTCATGGGCGGGATGGCGGTCGGGCCGGTGATCGGCGGGGTGCTGCTGGAGAATTTCTGGTGGGGCTCGGCGTTCCTGCTGGGTGTGCCGGTGATGGCGGTGTTGCTGGTGGTCGCGCCGCTGCTGCTTCCGGAGTTCCGCGACCCGCGCCCCGGCCGACTGGACCTGGTCAGCGTCGCGTTGTCGCTCGCCACCATCCTGCCGGCGGTCTACGGCATCAAGGAGCTGGCCCGGCACGGTTGGCGCCCGCTGGCCGTGCTGGCGATCGTGACCGGCCTGCTGGTGGGGGTGGTCTTCGTGCGGCGGCAGCGCCGGCTTCCTCATCCGCTGCTGGACGTGGGCCTCTTCGGCAACCGCACGTTCACTGCCGCACTGCTGGTGTTCCTGCTCAACGGTCTGTTGATGGGCGGCACCTTCCTGCTGGTCAGCCAGTGGCTGCAACTGGTCGAAGGGCTGACCCCGCTGCGCGCCGGGCTGCTGCTGGTGCCGCAGGCGGTGGCGATGATCGGCGCGACCACTGTGGCTCCGTTGCTGGCCCGTCGGTTCCGGCCGGGGCACGTGATGGCCGTCGGGCAACTGATCACGGCGGCGGGTTTCCTGCTCCTCACCGGCGCGGAAGGCGACCACGCCCTGTTTGTCGTCCTGGTCGCCTTCGTCGTCACCTCCGCCGGGATCGCGTTGCCGTCGGCCCTGGTCACCGACCTGATCGTCGGGTCGGCGCCGCCGGAACGGGCCGGCTCGGCAGCGTCGCTCTCGGAGACCAGCGGCGAGTTGGGCATCGCCCTGGGTGTGGCGGTCCTGGGCAGCGTGGGCGCCGCCGTCTACCGTGCCGAGCTGGGCCCGGCGCTGCCCGCGGGTCTGCCCGCCGAGGCGGCGGCCCGGGCCCGCGACGGGTTGGCCGGGGCGGTCACGGTGGCCGGTGAGCTGCCGGGCGGGATGGGCGGTCCGCTGGTCGAGGCGGCCCGGGCGGCGTACACGAGCGGGCTGGTAGTGGCGGCCACCGCCGGTGCCGTCGTGCTGCTCGGGCTGGCAGTGGTCGCCGCGTTGGCGTTCCGGTCGGTGCCGTCCTACGCGCCGGTCGGTGCCGAGCCGGCCCAGCCCGAGGAGCCCGCGTCGACCGCCACCCCACACTGATGCGCGGAGCCGGTGTGGCGGTTCCGATTATCGGCACCGCCACACCGGGCCGGTCAGCCCTTGTCCGAGCCGTCGTTGCCGTCGCGGACGAAGTACCGCTGGAACACCACGAAGATGATCGCTACCGGGATGGTGGCCAGCAGCGCGGCGCCGAGTTTGAGCGGGTACTGGGTGCCCTTGCCGAGCGAGCCGCTGACCAGGTCGGCCAATCCGCGCGGCAGGGTGAACAGGTCAGGGTCCTGCACCGACACCAGGCTGTGTGGGAACTCGTTCCAGGAGCCCTGGAACGACAGGATGGTGAGGGTGATCAGCGCCGGTTTCGCCATCGGCAGCACCACCGACCAGAAGGTACGGAAGATGCTCGCCCCGTCGATCCGGGCGGCCTCCTCGACACTCACCGGAATCGACTCGAAGAACTGCTTCATGATGAACACGCCCGCCGCGTCGGCCAGCAGCGGCACCACCAGCCCGGCGTAGCTGTTGTAGAGGCCGAGCTGGTTGAGCACCAGGAACTTCGGGATCAGCAGCACCACACCGGGCACCGCCATCACCGCGATGACGGCGGCGAACAGCCCGCTGCGGCCGCGGAACCGCAGCCGGGCCAGCGCGTACCCGGCGAGCGAGTCGAAGAAGACCCGGCCGATGGTGACCAGCACCGTCACCAGCAGCGAGTTGCCCAGCCACAGCGGGAAGTTGGTGCCGGCGAAGATCCGTTCGAAGCCGGCCAGCGTGAGCGGGTCCGGAAAAGGTGACAGCGGGTTCGCCGCCGCGTCGGACTCGGTCTTGAGCGCGTTGCCGATCTGGATGACGAACGGGTAGAGGAACACCAGCCCGAAGAAGACCAGCGTGGCGTACCCCAGGAAGCGGGTGGCCAGGGTGCGGGCCGCGCGCTGCTGACGCCGCGCGGGCGCCGCCGCCGGGCGGTCGGTGAGCATTGCCATCTCAGGACCTTCCCGGTACGCGCCGACGCCACAGGCCGCGGCGCGGCTGGTCGGTGTCCCGCTCGGCCAGCGCCCGGCGCTGGATGAGTGTGAGCACGATGATGATCAGGAACAGCACGAAGGAGATCGCCGCGCCGGAGCCGTAGTCGAAGTCCCGGAAGGCGGTCCGGTACGACAGGTAGGCCGGGGTGAGCGTGGTCTTGGCCGGGTCGCCCTGGCTCATCACGTACACCTGGTCGAAGACCTGCCAGGAGCCGATCATGCCGAGGGTGAGCACCAGGAAGGTGGTGGGCCTGATCATCGGCAATGTGACGTACCGGAAGCGCTGCCACCGGGACGCGCCGTCGAGGGTGCTCGCCTCGTCCAGGGCGACCGGCACGTTCTGCAGCCCGGCCAGGAACATCAGCATGAAGGTGCCGGAGGTGGTCCAGACGACCAACGTGATGATCGAGATCATCGCCACGCTCGGGCCGGCCAACCAGTCCCACCAGGTCAGCCCGAACGGGCCACCGTCGGCCAGTGCCGCCGGTGGCGAGTCGACGCCGACCGCGCCGAACAGCAGGTGCAGCACACCCCGGGAGTCGGCGAACCACTCCGGGCCGTCGATCCCGAGGAAACCGAGCAGCGCGTTCACCGCGCCGGAGTTGGCGAAGAGAAACAGGAACACCACGCTGATCGCGACCGAGCTGGTCACCGAGGGGAAGTAGAAGGCGCTGCGGAAGAAGCTCTTGCCCTTGAGCATCCGGTTGTTGACGACCAACGCCAGCCCGAGCGCGAGCACTGTCTGCGCCGGCACCACGATCGCCACGTAGTAGATGTTGTTGCGGATGCTGGTCATGAAGTCGCGGCGGGCCAGCCCGTCCTCGGTGAACAACTGGGTGTAGTTGTGTGCGCCGACGAACGGGACGTCGCCGGTGAACGGGCTGCCCTGGCCGTTCCAGTCGGTCAGGCTGACCCAGAGCGCCATCAGGATGGGCAGCAGCAGGAACAGCCCCAGAATGACGAGAACCGGTGCGACGAAGAGCCAGCCGGCGAGGTTCTCGTTGCTCCGGATGCCGCCCCTGCGTCGGCGGGGGCCGGCCCCGCCCGCTGTCGCCACGGCGGTCAGTGTCTCGGTTGCCATCTTCCCTCCCTTCCTCTGTCCGGCCGACGTGCGGCGGGGGCCCCGGTGGTCGCCGGGGCCCCCACCAGCACCTCAGCTGCCGCCGAGCGCCGCCTTGGCGTTCTTGTCGAAGTTCTGCAGCACGGTCTTCGGGTCGCCGTTGGCCAGGCCCTGTAGACCGGTGTCGAGGTCCTTGAGGACGCTGTCCATCTTCGGGGCGTTCACCGGGCCCTGGGCGTACGCGGCACCGTCGATGAACACCTTGTCCGCCGGGAACGCGGCGGTGTACTGGTCGCGCGCCGACTGGCGGGACGGCATGACACCGAACGCCTTCGCGAAGGTCATCTGCTGCTCGCCGCTGGTCATCGCCTCGACGAACTTGATCGCCTGATCCTTGTACTTGCTCTTCGCGGCGACGCCCCAGCACTGGGTGAAGGAGAGCGTGCCCTGCCCCTTGGTGCCGGCCGGCAGCGCCACGACCTTGTACTTCACGTTCGGGAAGTCGTTCTGCAGGGCACCCTTGATCCAGTTGCCCTCGATGGTCATCACTGCCTTGCCCTTGCCGAACGCCTCACCCGACCAGCCGGCGTCGAGCTGCTTCGGGTACTTGGCCAGGCCGGTGCTGAGCATGGTCTTGACGTACTGGAGGGCGGCGAGGTTCTCCGGGGTGTCGGCGGTCGGCTGCTTGCCGTCCTTGCTCACCAGCCAGCCGCCGTTCTGCACCATGAAGGCGCCGATCCGGTCCCGGGTGTCACCGAGGGCCAGCGGGACCTGCCCCTTGGCCTTGATCTTCTGGGCGACGGCGGTGAGCTGCTCCCAGGTCGTCGGCACGTCGGCGTCGGTCAGCCCGGCCTTGCTCCACAGGTCGGTGTTGATCTGCAGGGCCAGGGTCGAGAAGTCCTTGGGCGCGCAGTAGAGCTTGCCGTCGTACGTGAAGGTGGTGCGCAGGCTCTCGTAGAAGTCGCTGGAGTTGCTGATCTTGTCGCCGTACGGCTCGAGGGCGCCGACACTTGCGTAGTCGGCGAACTGGGCCGCGTCCACGTAGAAGACGTCCGGCGGGGTGCCGCCGGCGAGAGCCTGACCGAGCTGCTGGGTGAGGTCCTGCGCCGGGGTGACAGTCGCGGTGTTGCCGGAGCTGCCGGCCCACTTCGCGGCGGCGTCCTGCACGGCCTTGGTCTCGGCCTCGCCGGACGAGCCGATCAGGATCTGCAGGCTGGCCGGGCCGCTGGACTGGGCGGTGTCGCCGGAGGAGTCGTCGAAGCCGCTGCCGCAGGCGGCGGAGCCGAGGAGGGCGACGGCGGCGAGGCCGGCCACCGCTGCCCGGGTGATTGTTCGAGGTGCCATGGTTTCTCCTGGTGGGGGGTGGGACTACGCGGTGTGCCGCAGTGCCAACGAGGGCTGGAGCAGCACGGGGGTGGGGGTCTCGTGGTCGCCGTCGAGGACCCCGGTGAGCAGGTCCACGCAGCGGGCGGCGGCCTCGCCGAGCGGCTGGCTGACGCTGGTCAGCCCGACCGCGGCGGCCACCGGCGTGTCGTCGAAGCCGATCACCGACACGGGCGGGTCGACGCCCCGAATCGCCTGGAGAGCGCCGAGGGCGAGTGAGTCGCTGGCGCAGACCACGGCGCTCGGTGCCACTGTGTCGAGCAGGTCGCGCATCAGGCGTTCACCCTCGGCGATGCCGTCCTCGGTCTCCCGGTGCAGCCCGGTCGGGTCGACGCCGGCCGCACGCAGCGCGTCGCGCCACCCGGCCCGCCGGTCGTCGCCGACGCCGGAGCCGACCGGCCAGCCGAGAAAGGCGATCCGCCGGTGGCCGGCGTCGAGCAGACGCCGAGTGGCCTGGGCGGTGCCGGCGGCGCCGTCCACGTCCACCCAGGGGTGCGCGTCGAGCGCGTCCCATGGGCGACCGAAGGTCACGAACGGCACGTCCCGGTCGGCGAGCCATTCGGTACGCGGGTCGCCGTACTTGGTGCCCACCAGCACGAACGCGTCCAACTCGTAGGTGCCGAGCAGGTCGCCGTAGGTGGCGATCTCCCGGTCGTCGTCGGTGGCGGTGTAGAGCAGCACCCGGTAGCCGGCGGCGTCGGCGGTCTCGGTGAGGCCGTGCAGGAAGCGGTCGAGCACGGAGCCGTTGATGCCGTCGCGGGTCGGGTCGATCCGGGCGGCGATGAGGCGGGACCGGCCGGTGCGCATCTGCCGGGCGGCCTGGTTGGCCCGGTAGCCGAGCGCGTTGATCGCGTCCTCGACCCGCTGACGGGTCTCCTGCCGCACGATGTGCGGGCTGTTGAGCACGTTGGACACCGTCTGCCGGCTGACTCGGGCGTGCCGGGCCACCGTCGCGATGGTCACCTTTTCGGCCACTTAATCCCTCTCGCCATCTTGAACGATCCAATTTGGATAAGGCAGGATTGGATCGTTCAAGTTTCTGGAATGTTTCGCACTTTGCACCGCCAGGGGCGCGTTGTCAAGATGGCCGCCCCGCACCCCGAGGATCTGGAGCTACACCGTGATCGAACGCCAGCTGCAACCCCTCCTGCACGAGTTGGTCGGGGTGGTCCTCGCACCGACCAGCGCGCTGGGGGACGCGACCGGTCAGATCCGCCCGACCGGCGTCCAGGGCGTCTTCCACGCCGATGCCCGGGTGCTCTCCCGCGCCGAGCTGCGGGTCGACGAGCGGGAGCTCGAAGGGCTGACCCGCGGCGACGACGGCCCGCACGGCGCACACTTCGTGAGCCTGGCCCGCTGGCTCGGTGACCCGACGCCCGACCCCACCGTCCGCGTCGACCGGCTCCGGCGGGCCACCCGCAACGGCCTCACCGAGGAGCTGCGGATCGTCTCCACCGCCACTGTCGGCGTACGGGCCACCGTCTCCGTCGACCTCGGCTGCGACCTGGCACCCATCGAGGTCGTCAAGTCCGGTGGCGCCACCGACGCGCTGACGGCCAGGCCCGGTCAGCCCGGCACGCTCACCTGGTCGGGCACCGGGATCACCGTCACCGTCACCGCGCCGGGCGCCGACGTGCTGGTCGACGGCGAGCGGGCCACCGCACCCCGGCTGGCCTGGCCGGTCGACCTGCCCCCCAGGGGCGAGTCCGTGCTGCGCTGGCAGTTGACAGTCGACGACCCGCGCGCCGTCGTCGTCGGCCCGGCCGGCGAGCCCGAGTGGTCCCGACCCGAGGTGACCGCCGACGACCGGCGGCTGATCCGACTGCTCGACCGCAGCCTGGACGACATGCGCGGCCTCCGACTGGTCGAGACCGGCGCACCCGGCGACGTGTTCCTCGGCGCCGGGGTGCCCTGGTTCCTCACCCTGTTCGGCCGGGACAGCCTCTGGGCCGCCCGGATGATGCTGCCGCTCGGCACCGACCTGGCCGCCGGCACTTTGCGCGTGCTCGCCCGGCGACAGGGCACGCGGATCGACCCGACGACCGGCGAGGCCCCCGGCAAGATCCTGCACGAGCTGCGCCGTCACGCGTTCGCCCTGCCCGACAACGGCCTGCGCCTCCCGCCGGCGTACTACGGCACTGTCGACGCCACGATGCTCTGGGTCAACCTGCTGCACGACGCGTGGCGTTGGGGAATGCCCGCCGAGCAGATCGAGCCCCTGCTGCCGCACCTGGAGGCGGCGCTGCGCTGGCTCGGCGAGCACGCCGACCCGGACGGCGACGGCCTGGTCGAGTACGTCGACACCACCGGGCACGGGCTGTCCAACCAGGGCTGGAAGGACTCCGGCGACGCCGTCCGCTTCCACGACGGCACCCTGGCCACCGCGCCGATAGTGCTGGCCGAGGTGCAGGGGTACGCGCACGAGGCCGCCGTGAACGGCGCCGCCCTGCTGGACGCCTTCGGCCGACCGGGCGCCGACCGCTGGCGCGAGCACGCCGCCGCGCTGGTCGGTCGGTTCCGCAAGAGCTTCTGGGTCGACGGTCGCCACGGACCGCAACCCGCGCTGGCCCTCGACCGTGACAAGCGCCCGGTCGACTCGCTGACCAGCAACATCGGCCACCTGCTCGGCACCGGACTGCTCGACCGCGACGAGGAGGCCCAGGTCGCGCACCTGCTCACCACCGACACCATGGCCACCGGGTTCGGGCTACGCACCATGTCCAGCGACGACGCCGGGTTCAGCCCGTTGTCGTACCACTGTGGCTCGATCTGGACCCACGACACAGCGATCGTGCTCGGTGGGCTGGCCCGCGCCGGGCACCGCGAAGCCGCGCTCGGTCTGGCCGACGGGCTGCTCAGCGCGGCCGAGGCGTTCGACTACCGGATGCCGGAGCTGTACGGCGGCGACGACCGGGCACTGGTGAACCGCCCGGTGCCGTACCCGGCCGCGTGCCGACCGCAGGCGTGGGCCGCGGCGGGCGCGGTGCTGCTGCTCCAGGCCGCCACGGGGCTCTACCCGGACGTGCCGGGCGGCACGGTCCGACTGGCGCCCCTGGCGGGAGCGGAGTTCGGTGCCGTGGCGGTCGACGGCCTCCGCGTGGCCGACACGCCGGTGCACGTGGCGATCGACCGCACCGGCAAAGCCACAGTCACCGGCCTCCCCACAACGCTGACCCCAACCCCACCCGTCCCCACCCAACGCCGCCCCACAGCCCCTCTCCCCCGCTAATCCCCAACCCGCCCCACCCCACCCGACCCCACCCGACCCCGACCCGACCCCGCCCCGCCCCGCCGTCGATCATGGAGTTGTGGTGGGCAACAGCTCCATATGTGCCCCTTATGCGAGGCACCACAACTCCATGATCGACCCAGGCCGGGCCGGACGCGCCGACGATCTTGCGGCTTCGGTTGTCCAGATGGGTCGAATGTTCTTTATGTCGCCACTGAAACTGCAAGATCGCGGGGCTCAGGGGGTTCGTTCGGCGATCAGCTCGTCGTCGTCAATGGCACCCGTGGGGTGGAAGCCCAGGGAGGTGTACAGGGCTGCGGCCGGGGTGTTGTCGGGGTGGTACGACAGGCGGACCGGGGGCTTACCGTCCCGGTCGGCCAGCCAGGGGGCCAGGGTCTGCACCGTCGCCCGGCCGACACCCTGGGCCTGCTCGGCGGCATCGATCAGCATCCCGCCGATCCAGTGCGAGCCGTCGTCGTCCACGCCCCACATGACGTGGCCGACGACGGTCTCGTCGGCGTACACGGCGAGCGAGTTCCACACCTCGGAGCGCATGCTCAGCAGCAGGTAACGCGCGCCCAGCGCGGCCACGTACCGGCGCTGGTCGTCGCGCGGGGCGACGTCGGCCACCGCCCGCCAGTTGTCGTCGTCGACAGGCCGCAGTGTCACTCGCCGCCCGGCCCGGTCACCATGTCCACCATCGATCATCGGGGCAGCCTAGGGTCGGCCGGACCCGTGCCGCGACCAGGTTTCGCCCCGGGCCGACGTGGGCCGGTCAGTCGAGCAGGGCGTCCAGGCCGACGGTGAGGCCGGGACGGTTGCGCACCGCGCGGACGGCCAGCAGCACACCCGGCATGAACGACACCCTGTCGTACGAGTCGTGCCGGATGGTCAGCGTCTCGCCGGTGCCGCCGAACAGCACCTCCTGGTGGGCGACCAGGCCGGTGGCGCGCACCGCGTGGACTCGTACCCCGTCGATCTCGGCGCCGCGCGCACCCGGCACCTCGTCCTTGGTGGCGTCCGGGACCGGGCCGAGGCCGGCCTCCGCGCGGGCCCGGGCGATCTGCCGGGCGGTGTGGGTGGCGGTGCCGCTCGGGGCGTCGAGCTTGCGCGGGTGGTGCTGCTCGATGATCTCGACGGACTCGAAGTGTCGGGCGGCTCGCGCGGCGAACTGCATCATCAGCACCGCGCCGATACCGAAGTTCGGGGCGATGACCACACCCACCTCGGGCTTGTCGGCCAGCCAGCCGCGCACCTGCTCCACCCGCTGCTCGGTGAAGCCGGTAGTGCCGACCACAGCGCTGATGCCCTGCTCGATGCACCACTGGAGGTTGTCCATGACGACGTCCGGGGTGGTGAAGTCGACGACCACCTCGGCGGTGGAGACGGAGGAGCGGTCGTCGCCCTGGTCGATCGCCGCGGTCAGGGCGAGATCGTCGGCGACGTCGACCGCCTTGCAGACCTCGATGCCCATCCGGCCGCGCGCACCAAACACACCGACCCGCAGCTGCTGGGCCGGGGTCTTTCCCTGCTCGTCAGTCACGGGGCACAACCTATCCCAATCGGGACGGGCCCTTCCGGCCGGATCCGCTGTGCTCCACCGGGCGGGACACCCCGACCGGGCTGCCTCGACCGGCCGGGCGGCAGACCTCAGACCGCGAAGTCGCCGGCGCCGAACGGGCCCACCACGGCCAGCGACATCGGCCGGCTGAGCAGTTCGGCGGCGAGGACGTTCACGTCCTCCACTGTGACCTCGTCGACGCGGCGGAGCAGCTCGTCGACAGGCATCAGGTCGCCGTAGAGCAGCTCACCCTTGGCCAGCCGGCTCATCCGGGAACCGGTGTCCTCCAGGCCGAGCACGAAGGAGCCCTTGCTCATCCCCTTGCCCCGGGCCACCTCGGCCTCGGTCAACCCGTCGGCGGCCACCCGGGCCAGCTCGGCACGGGTCAGGGACAGCACCTCGTCCACCTTGCCCGGCGCGCAGCCGGCGTAGACGGCGAACAGGCCGGTGTCGGCGTACTGGCTGGCGTAGGAGTAGACCGAGTACGCGAGGCCGCGCTGCTCGCGGATCTCCTGGAACAGACGGCTGGACATGCCGCCACCGAGCACGTTGTTGAGCACCCCGAGGGCGAACCGCCGATCGTCGAGCCGGTCGATGCCGGGGCAGCCGAGGATGACGTGTGCCTGCTCGGTCTCCTTCGGCTCCACCAGTGTGGTCGCCGGCTTGGTGCGTACCGCCGGGGTCGCCGCGCGGTGCGGCGCCGGGCCGGCCGGGTCGCTGTCCAGCGGGGTGCCGCGCACTGCCTGACGGACCATCTTGACCACGGCGGCGTGGTCGAGGTTGCCGGCGGCGGCGATGACGATCTGCGGCGCGGTGTACCGACCCCGGTAGAAGCTCTGGATCTGCCGCCGGGTCATCGGGGTGACGGTCTCAGCGGTGCCGGAGATCAGCCGGCCCAGCGGGTGATCGCCGTAGACGGCCTGGACGAAGAGGTCGTGCACCTCGTCACCCGGCTCGTCGTCGTGCATGGCGATCTCCTCCAGGATCACGCCACGCTCGGTCTCGACGTCTGCCGGCTCCAACAGCGAGTCCGCTACCAGGTCGCACATCACGTCGATCGCCAGCGGCAGGTCCTCGTCCAGCACGCGGGCGTAGTAGCAGGTGTATTCCTTCGTGGTGAAGGCATTGGTCTCGCCACCCACCGCCTCGATCTGCGAGGAGATCTCCAGTGCGGTGCGCTTGTGGGTGCCCTTGAAGAGCAGGTGCTCGAGGAAGTGCGCGGCACCGGCCTGCGGGCCGGTCTCGTCACGCGAGCCGACCGCCACCCAGATGCCGAACGAGACGCTGCGCATCGCCGGAATCGCCTCGGTGAGGACGCGCAGGCCGCTGGGCAGCACGGTACGACGTACCGTGCCGCCCAGCGGGTCGTCGCTGAGCGTCCGGGTCACCGCGCGGGCGGTGCCGCCGGAGCGGCCCGCCCCGGTGTCCCGAGACGGGGCCACCCCCCGTCGATCCGGTGGAAACGGCGCGCTGATGGCCCGACTCACGACTTGCTCCCGGTTCGACGAGGGGTGGGTGATGCGTTGTACGACGGTCAGCTGTGCCGGGTCCGACGGCGCGGACGCTCGCCGCCCTCGCCACCCTCGCCGCCGCCGCCGTTGCCGCCCTCGCCGCCGCGCTCCGGGCCACGCCCGCCACGGTCGCCGCCACGCTCACGGTCGCCGCGGTCACGCGGAGCCCGGTCGCCCCGGTCCCGACCAGCCGGCCGGTCGCCAGCGGCGGCCTCACCGGCGGCCGGAGCCTCGGTGCCCTCCGGGCGGACCTTGTCGAGGTAGATCTTGCCGCGGGCGTCGATGTCAGCGATCTCGACCTCGACCCGGTCACCGACGTTGAGGAAGTCCTCAACGCGCTCGACCCGCTTGCCGTCGCCCACCTTGGAGATGTGCAGCAGACCGTCACGGCCCGGCAGGAGCGAGATGAACGCGCCGAACGCGGCGGTCTTGACCACCGTGCCGAGGAACCGCTCGCCCTGCTTCGGCAGCGTCGGGTTGGCGATGCCGTTGATCCGGTCGACGGCCGCCTGGGCCGACGGGCCGTTTGTGGCGCCGACGTAGATCGTTCCGTCGTCCTCGATGGAGATCTCGGCGCCGGTCTCGTCCTGGATCGCGTTGATGGTCTGCCCCTTCGGGCCGATCACCATGCCGATCTTGTCCACCGGGATCTTGACCGTGGTGACCCGCGGCGCGTAGTCGGACATCTCGGCCGGAGCCTCGATCGCCGCCTTCATGACGCCGAGGATGACCTGCCGGGCCTCGTTCGCCTGCTGCAACGCGGCGGCCAGCACGTCCGACGGGATGCCGTTGAGCTTGGTGTCGAGCTGGAGCGCGGTGACGAACTCCGGGGTGCCGGCGACCTTGAAGTCCATGTCACCGAACGCGTCCTCGGCACCGAGGATGTCGGTCAGCGTCACGTACTGGGTCTTGCCGTCCACCTCGTCGGAGATGAGCCCCATCGCGATGCCGGCGACCGGCGCCTTCAGCGGGACACCCGCGGAGAGCAGGCCCAGCGTCGACGCGCAGACCGAACCCATCGAGGTGGAGCCGTTGGAGCCGAGCGCCTCCGACACCTGCCGGATGGCGTACGGGAACTCCTCGCGCGACGGCAGCACCGGGATCAGCGCGCGCTCGGCGAGAGCGCCGTGGCCGATCTCGCGACGCTTCGGCGAGCCGACCCGGCCGGTCTCACCGGTCGAGTACGGCGGGAAGTTGTAGTTGTGCATGTAGCGCTTGCGGTTCTCGGGGGACAGCGTGTCCACCATCTGCTCCATGCGGAGCATGTTCAGCGTGGTGACACCCAGGATCTGGGTCTCGCCCCGCTCGAACAGCGCCGAACCGTGCACCCGGGGCAGCACGCCGACCTCGGCGGTCAGCGCCCGGATGTCGCGCGGGCCACGCCCGTCCATGCGGACCTGCTCGCGCAGCACGCGGTTGCGCACCTCGGACTTGGTCAGCGACCGGAAGGCAGCACTGAGCTCCTTCTCCCGGCCCTCGAACCGTGCGCCCAGCTCCTCGGCGACCCGGGCCTTGACCCGGTCCAGGGCCTCCTCGCGGTCGGCCTTGCCGGCGATGGTGATCGCCTCGGCCACGTCGGCGCGGGCCAGCTCGGAGACGGCGTCGTACACGTCGTCCTGGTAGTCCAGGAAGACCGGGAACTCGGTGACCGGCTTGGCGGCGACCTCGGCCAGCTCGCTCTGCGCGCGGCACAGCTCACGGATCGCCGGCTTGGCGGCCTCCAGGCCGCTGGCGACGACCTCCTCGGTCGGTGCGGTGGCACCGGCCGAGATGAGGGCGACGGCGTTCGGGGTGGCCTCGGCCTCGACCATCATGATCGCGACGTCACCGTCCTCGAGCGTGCGGCCGGCCACGACCATGTCGAAGGTGGCGCGAGCCAGCTCCTCCAGGGTCGGGAAGGCGACCCACTGGCCGTCGATGTGGGCGACGCGGGTCGCGCCGATCGGGCCGGAGAACGGCAGGCCGGAGAGCTTGGTCGACATCGAGGCGGCGTTGATCGCCACGACGTCGTACGGGTGCTGCGGGTCGAGCGCGAGGATGGTCTCGACGACCTGGACCTCGTTGCGCAGGCCCTTGACGAACGACGGGCGCAGCGGCCGGTCGATCAGCCGGCAGGTGAGGATCGCGTCCTCGCTGGGCCGACCCTCGCGGCGGAAGAACGAGCCGGGGATGCGGCCCGCGGCGTACATCCGCTCCTCGACGTCGACGGTCAGCGGGAAGAAGTCGAACTGCTCCTTCGGGTGCTTACCGGCGGTCGTGGCGGAGAGAACAACCGTCTCGCCCAGCTGGGCGATGACGGAACCGGCGGCCTGGCGAGCCAGCCGACCGGTGGAGAAGGTGATCTCGCGGGTGCCGAAGGACCCGTTGTCGATCACGGCGGTGCGGGATTCGGTGCCGAGTTTGGTCTCGGTCATGTGCTGTCGTGCTCCTTCGCGTCGTGGGCCCACGACATCGGGGAGCTGCTCAGCCGGCCGGTCTTCGATCGAAGCGCCCGGGTGGCCGGCATGATGCCGGGGTTCCCGGGGGCCACTACCGGAGACCGGTACGCTGACCGGCTCCCTCTCGGGTGGTCGCGCGGCCCGTGTTTCTTCAGGTGGGACGCGGTACGGGGGAGCGGCCGTCCGGCCACTCCCCCGTCACGTCACCGGCGCAGACCGAGCCGCTCGATGAGCGACCGGTAGCGGGCAATGTCCTTCTTCTGGACGTAGTTGAGCAACCGACGGCGACGGCCGACCAGCAGCAGCAGCCCACGGCGGCTGTGGTGGTCGTGCTTGTGCACCTTCAGGTGCTCGGTCAGCTCGGCGATCCGCTTGGTGAGGACCGCTACCTGGACCTCCGGCGAACCGGTGTCGCCCTCGGCGGTCGCGTACTCCGCGCGGATGCTGGCCTTGGCTTCCTGATCGAGCGCCATGTTCTCCCTGTTTCGATGGGTTGATCAAATGGGTGTCCGCCGTCCCGGTGGACCGGGAACGGACCGGTACCTCGCACCCGCGGCGTCGAGCAGGCACGCGAGGCCCCACGCCGGTCACCCGACGTCCCGGCAAGACTACCAGCACTCGCCGGTAACACCCGGCGAAGGGCCTCGGTGGCGGCCCGTCACCCCGGCGCGATCAGGCCAGTACGCGCCGGGTGCGCTCGACGTCCTGATTCATCTGGGCGATCAACGGCTCGATCGAGTCGTACCGGATCTGACCACGCAGGTGCGCCACGAAGTCCAGGGCCAACCGCTCGCCGTACAGGTCACCGGAGAAGTCCAGCGCGTACGCCTCCACCCGCCGCTCCCGGCCGGAGAAGGTCGGGTTGGTGCCAACGGACACCGCCGCCAGCAGCGGCTCGTGCTGACCGCGGCGGATCAGCCGGGCCGCGTACACGCCGTCGGCGGGCACCGCCGCGTACCTGTGGCAGAGCAGGTTGGCGGTGGGGAAGCCCAGCTCCCGGCCCCGCTGGTCGCCCCGGACCACGACGCCCTCCACCCGGTGTGGGCGGCCCAGCGCGGCGGCCGCCGCGCCCACGTCACCCGCGTCGACACAGGACCGGATGTACGTGGAGGAGAAGACGGTGCCGGCCTCGGCGACCAGCGGGGCGCCCTCCACGCCGAAGCCGAACGTCTGACCCAGCCGTTCCAGCAACGCCACGTCGCCGGCGGCCCGGTGCCCGAAGCGGAAGTTGCCGCCGACCACCACCAACGCGGCGTGCAGGTGCTCGACCAGGACGTCGTGCACGAACTGCTCGGCCGGCACCCGGGAGAACTCCGGGGTGAACGGCACCACGCAGAGCACGTCCACGCCGAGCGCCTCGATCAGCTCGGCCTTACGGGCCGGCTCGGTGAGCACCGCCGGGTGCGAACCGGGACGGACCACCTCGGCCGGGTGCGGGTCGAAGGTGACCACCACCGACTGCACGCCCAACTCGCGGGCCCGGGCCACGGCGTGCCCGATCGTCGCCTGATGCCCCTTGTGCACGCCGTCGAAGACGCCGATGGTGACCACCGAGCGTCCCCACCCGCCGGGCGCCGCGTCGTAGCCCCGCCACCGCTGCATGCCGTTCCTCTCTGCTGTCCCGCCGGCCGGCGGGTCGACACCGCCGGCTGCGGGCCGACGGACCTGCGCTGCGCTGTCAGGCCGGTGCGAGCACGATCTCCGCGCGGGCGCGCCCGTCCCGTTCGCTGACGATAGCGATCAGGCCGCCGGCCGGCCCGAAGACGGCGTACGGCCCGGTCAGGCCGGCCGGGTCCAGTGGTCCACCGTGGGCGAGCACCCGGGCCTCGTCCGGCGTGGCCTCCCGGCGCGCGAAGAACCGGTCGGCCGCCGCGTCCAGTGGCAGGTTCACCACGTCCGGGGCGCGTTGCTCCAACTCGTCGAGCGTCGCCGCCTCGGCGAGGGTGAAGCCACCCACAGCGGTACGCCGCAGCGCCGTGAGGTGCCCGCCGACGCCGAGCGCCAGGCCGGCGTCGCGGGCGATGGCCCGGATGTACGTACCGGAGGAGCAGGTCACGTCCACGTCCACGTCCACCACGTCCGGCTCGGTGCGGCGGATCGCCAGCACCTCCAACCGGGAGATGGTGACCCGCCGCGCCGGCAGTTCCACGCTCTCCCCGTCGCGGACCCGCTTGTACGCCCGCTGCCCGTCGATCTTGATGGCGCTGACCGCGCTCGGCACCTGGTCGACCTCGCCGCTGAGCCCCGCCAGAGCCGACCGGATCGCGTCGTCGGTGACCTGCCCGGCCGGCACTGTGGCGGTCACGTCGCCCTCGGCGTCGTCGGTGACTGTGGTCTGGCCGAGCCGGATGGTGCCGGTGTAGCTCTTGCCGGCGCCGATCACGTAGGTCAGCAGCCGGGTGGCCCGGCCGACACCGATCACCAGCACACCGGTCGCCATCGGATCGAGGGTGCCGCCGTGACCGACCCGTCGGGTCTTCGCCAGTCGGCGGATGCGCGCCACCACGTCGTGCGACGTCATGCCGCCGGGCTTGTCGACCACGATCAGACCATCGGTGCTCACGTCGGCCAAGCCTGCCAGATGGCACCCACTCCGCAGTGCGTGGGCAGGCCCGGCGTGACCCGAGCCTCCCGCACCAAGGGCTGAGCCGATTTGTCGGGACGAGGCGTCCGTCCGGCGGTTTGTCAGGCGGGGGCAGCCGGACGACCTCCCCGGATGCGAAGATCACCCGCCCGCTGCCACCACCTCGAGATCAGGACCGCCGATGACCACCGACCGACCGCCGGGCCACGAGCACCGCGCTCGGGTCGACCTTCCGGATTGGATGCGGCATCCGACGCCGAAGCGGCGGACGCCGGCACGCTATGTCGACGACCTGATCGAGGGTTGGCCGGCGCTTCGGGCCGCCCGTCGGACGGTGTGGCACTGGCGCGGCCGGAGCAGGTGGAGCGAGTCGCATCCGCACCTCGTCGCCGTGCTGTCGTTCGTCGTGGCAGTCGTCCTCGGGACCGCGTTGGTGACCGGCACCTACTACCTGCTCGCGCTGGCCACCAGCGGCGACTACTGACGGAGAGAACATGGAACACACGTCGCCGGAGCCGGTCGACCCGCCACCGCCGCCCGTCGCGGTAGCGGAGGTCAACCCGGTGCAGCTACCGGACTGGCTGCGGGCACCGCAGACCGAACACCAGCCCGCCGGATGGGACCGGGTCCGCTTCTTCTCGGCCCGGCACAACGGGGCCCTGCTGCTCGGCTTCGGCCTGGTGCTGACCCTGCTGATGATCGTCGGCGGGGCGGTGTTGGTCGGTCGGGTCGCCGATGGCATCCAGGCGTCCGCCTCGGCGAGCCCCACACCGAGCCCTACCCCGCCGGTGAGCAGGGTCGGCGAGCCACGGGACCTGTTCGCCGGGTCGCCGGCGGCCTCCTTCGCGCCGGGTGAGCAGGCCGTGCGCATGCCGGCGGCCAAGGCCACCGGGCAGTTCACCGCGGCGCAGGTGCGGTCCGCGCTGGAGTCGGTGCGCAAGGCGTTGATCAAGAGCCGGCTCGACACCTCGATGTTCATGGGTGATCCCGAGCCGTTCCTGGCGCTGCTCGCCCCGGACGCCCGCGAGCGGCTCCGGCCGGACTTCACCAGCAACACCTTCCTTCGGTACGCGACAAGGATGGCGTCGCCGTCGGAGTGGGAGCCTGGCGCCCGAGCCGACGGCCGGGTCAGTTACCGGGCCACCGAGGAGAACGGCATCCGGTTGCTGGAGGTGTCCACCGAATTCGTGTGGGCGTACCCATTCGACGTGGACCTGCGTGCGCCCGCCGGCGCCAGCGTGGTGGCACTTCGCGACCGCGTGGTCTGGCAGGTGCCACACCCGGACGACGTGCAGGCATCCTCGGAGGGCCTGTGGCTCGGTTCAGCGGAGGCCATCACCTGGAACGCGGACTGCGCTCAACTGCGGGACGGCTGGGTCCGCGAGCAGTACTGGTTGGCCGACCTGCACGGGAAGCGGATACCCGCTGGTGACCCGGGCACCATCTTCGACCTTGGCGCGCCCGCGCCGACCACCACGCGCTGCTGACGGCAGGCCCGGCGGGCGGTCAGCGGACCGCCCCGGTCACCGCCCACCTGCCGTCGCGCAGTCGCAGCAGCAGGGCGACCAGCCGGATCACCACGAACACTGTCAGCCCGGCCCAGATGCCGCCCAGCCCGAGGTTGAGCGCGTACGCCAGCCAGATGGCCGGCAGGAAGCCGCCGAGCGCCGCCACGATGGTGAGGTTGCGCAGGTAACGC
Source organism: Micromonospora sp. NPDC048842 (assembly GCF_040649935.1). Lineage (NCBI taxonomy): Bacteria > Bacillati > Actinomycetota > Actinomycetes > Micromonosporales > Micromonosporaceae > Micromonospora > Micromonospora sp. NPDC048842. The sequence goes on from NZ_JBEZGK010000006.1 coordinate 293,223, forward strand.
ACGTCACCGGCGCCGATCAGCACGCCGTCGAGGGCGAACACCACCCCGGCCAGCGGCAGCATGACGACGAACCACGGCCAGGCCACCATTGCCTGCTCGCGTACCCCGGCATCGGAGCTGAACCACGACGGCACCACGCTCGCGCCGGCGGCGACGAGCAGCGCGAAGCCCACGCCGCAGACGCCGCCGAGCAGCCCGACCCGGCGGGCGAGCGCCCGCGCACCAGCGTCGTCGCCGGCGCCGAGCGCGGCACCGACCAGGGACTGCGCGGCGATGGCGAGGGCGTCGAGCACCAGCGCGGTGAAGAACCAGAGTTGCAGGGCGATCTGGTGGGCGCCGACGGCGGCGGCGCCGAAGCGGGCGGCGACGGCGGTCGCGGACAGGAAGCTGGCCTGGAACGCCAGCCCACGGATCAGCAGGTCCCGGCTGAGCACCAGTTGTTGGCGGATCACGCGAGGTTGGGGTCGCAGCGACACCCGCTCACCGACCAGGGCGACGGCGAAGAGCACCCCGCAGAGCGTCTGCGCGACGACGTTCGCCACCGCCGAGCCGACCAGACCCAGCCCGCCGGGGTAGACCAGCAGCGGGCAGAGCAGCGCGGAGAGCAGGTTGGGGCCGAGCACGAAGTACAGCGGGCGGCGAGTGTCCTGCACGCCGCGCAGCCAGCCGTTTCCGGCGGCGGCGAGGAGTAGGCCGGGAGCGCCGAGGGCCGCGATCCGCAACCACTGGGCGGCGGCGTCGGCGACCTCGCCACCACCACCGGCGAGGGTACGCGCGAGCGCGCCGCCGCCGACCTGCATGCCGATCGCGATCAGCAGGCCGACACCGAACGCCAGCCAGGACGACTGGACGCCCTCGGCGACCGCGGCGGCCCGGTCACCCGCGCCGAAGCGGCGGGCGGCGCGGCCGGTGGTGCCGTAGGCGACCACTGTGCCCACCCAGGCGGTGAGCGTCATGACCGTGCCGCCGACGGCGAGCGCGGCGAGTGGCACCCGGCCGAGGTGACCGACCACCGCGGTGTCGACAAGCACGTAGAGCGGCTCGGCGGCGAGCACCACGAGGGCCGGCAGGGCGAGCGCGGCGATCCGCCGGGGCGAGGCGGGTCGGTGAGCTGTGGTGGCGTGGTTCATCGCCGCCGATCCTGGCATGGCTGCGGTAAGGAGCACAAGGCCGCCGGTGACTTACTGACCCACCTCTCGACCAGCTCGGCGGACGTCACCGAGAATCGCGGCCCTGATGCGCCCCCTGTCGCCGGCATCCCGGTTTGCGGCGCTCACTACCCTGTCCGAGGCTCCCACGCGGGGGGCACCATGACAGCGATAGGCCTATGACAGTGAGCGACAGCTACCCTCCGCCCGACCCGAACGTCACCCCCTGGAGCGGCCCGCCGGCCCCGCAGCAGGGCGGCTACCCGCCGTACGGACAGCCACCACCCCAGCCGTACTACGGCGCACCACTGCCGGCGCCGGACAAGTCGAACAAGGGCCTGATCATCGGGCTGGTAGCCGGCGCGGTGGTCGTCATACTCGCCATCTGCGGCGCGGGAATCGGCATCCTGCTCGCCTACGATGACGACGAGCCCGCACGGGGCACGTCCTCCACCCCCACGCTGGGCACCGGCAGCACGCCGGGCACGGGGACCGTCCCCACGCCGGGGCAGGCGGATCCACCGAACAACAACGCGATGACCGCCCGTTACTCCAGCGACCTGGCGAACGTCTGCGAGGGCAGCCCGATCCTGAACGCGGCGCCCTACAGCGGCCCGGCCGGCGCCAAGGCGTACACGTTCTCGAACAACCCCGACCGGCCGACGTCCTGGTCGTCGACGTACGTCCCCTCGGACAAGTCCTACTACGCCAAGGGCGCGGACTACCAGAAGGTGTCGGTGGTCGGCTGCCTGAAGTTCGACGAGGGCAGCCAGGGCCCCCCGAAGAAGTGTCAGTACAAGGACAAGGCGGAAAAGCCGGTCACCATCGACTACGTCTCGTCGCGTTACACCCTGACCTTCTACGCGGCCAGGACCGCCGAGAAGATCGGCGACGGCGGCACCGTGACCGCCCCGACGAACAGGTGCCCGAGTTTCATCTCGTACGACAAGACAACAATGAGGGCGTACGCGACGCCGGACTCCGGCACCATCGAGGCGGCCCTGGACACGTTCCTGTCCTGAACGACCCGACCCCCACTGGTGGCCGGATGGTGACGCCGTCGGCGCGGCACGTCGGCGGCGTCACCACCGGTCGAGACGAGTCACTGACGGGTGTCCATCGACGTCTGCAGCGCGCGGCGGGCCTGCTCGCGGGCGTCGTCGGTGGTGGTCTCGGGCTTGGGCTTGTTCGGCATGGTGGCGCTCCTCTTCCCAGGGCGTGAGCCGCCGACACACGGCGGCCCTCACGGGCGGTCCTGCTGAGCGCCCCACGGCGGTCCGGGGTTACCGGAGCAGCCGACTGGGCAGCGTGAGCCCGGGTCGATCGACCCTGGAGGGAGGCGGCACGGGGTGTGGCACCACCGCCCATGACCTGCACCGCCAGGCGGCACCGGCCTTCTCCCAAGTTATCGTTCAGGTCCACATACTGCTTACGGTTCCCGCCATTTGGACGGTCGGCAACCCGGCTCAGCGAGCCAGGAAGTGCCAGCCCAGCCACCACCAGAACCCGAACAGACCGATCCGGCCCACCGGCACCGAACCGACCTCGTAACGCATCACGTAGGCACAGACCTCGCCGAGGGTGGGGATCCGCGACCCCTCCCGCCGGGCCATCCACTCGACCACCGCGAAGAGGATCAGCGCGGCGAGGAAGCCGCCGATCGCGAGCGCGCGCATCATCGCCGCACCAGCCCCCAGAAGGCGGCCAACCAGGCGAACCAGACCGCCGAACGGGTCAGTTGATCCTCCAGGAGAGGATCGGCCAACCGGGAGAAGGTGGGGAAGTCATCGCCGGCAGCCAGCACGAAGGTCACACCCTCGAAGACCCCGAAGACCACCACCGGCACCGCCCACCAGGCCGCCCCCGCGCCCAGCCGGCGCGGCGCCGGCCGGCGGGGCACCCGGTTGCTCAGACCGAGCCAGATCAGCACCCCACCCGTCCCGAGGGTGAACAGATTCGCCTCGGTGGAGAAGGACGCGAACCGGCCACCAACGAGCGACAGGCAGACGAGGACGGGAACGGAGACGGCGGGCCGGTCCCAGGCGCGGGGGGCCTCCACGGTGAGGTCGTGCGGCTGCTCCATCCCGCAATTCTTCCCGGTATCACGGAACGCGGGAAGACCAACACTCCCCGGAGCTGACCCTGATCTTCCAGACCGGCGGATCGACGGCGCCGAAGGCGCCTCAGCCGATCAGCGCCGCGTCCAGCTGACCGCGGATCGACTCGACCACCTGCTCGACGGTGCCCCGACCGGTGAACCCGGCCGCGAACGTGTGCCCACCACCGCCCAGCGCCACGGCGACCCGACTGACGTCCACAGCGCCCTTGCTGCGCATCGACACCGCCCACTCGGCGGGCCTGGTCTGCTTCACCACACAGCTCACATCCGCCTCGGCGGTGCAGCGCACGGAGTCGATCAGCGCCTCCAGCACGTACGGCCGCTGGTCGTGCCGAGCCAGGTCATCGAGGGTGGCGAAGGTCCAGACCAGGCCCCGACCTCCGGCGGCCGCCGGCTCCAGTCGAGCCCGGCCGAGCACCTCACCGAAGAGGCGGACCGCGCCGAATGGCCGGGTGTCGAAGACCCGCCGGGAGATGTCACCCGGCGAGATGCCGGTCGCCAGCAGCCGGGCGGCCATCTGATGCACCGCCGGGGTGGTCGCCTCGAACCGGAACGAGCCGGTGTCAGTCGTCAGCGCCACGTAGAGGCACTCGGCGATGGCCGGATCAACCACCACCCCGAGCCGGGCCAGCAGTTGCTCGGCCACTACCGACGTGGCCGCCGCACCCGGGTCGACCAGGTTGACGGTGCCGAACCCGGGGTTGGAGGCGTGATGGTCGAGCACCAACGCCGCACCCGCCGACGACAACCGCCCGGCCAACTCGCCGAGACGCGACTCGCTCGCCGCGTCGAAGCAGATCACCAGATCGGGCGCCGGGTCGGCGGCGTCCGCCGGGACCAGCAGGTCCAGCCCGGGCAGCCCCCGGAACGGCTCCGGCAGCTCCGGCGGCCCGGGGAAGGTCGCCTGCACGTCGCGTACGCCGAACTGCCGCAGGCCCAGACCGAAGCCGAGCATGCTGCCCAGCGCGTCGCCGTCCGGGTTGATGTGGCAGATCAGCAGCACCCGGGCGGTCGGCGGGAGGGCCCGCACCAACGCCTCGGCCGCGGCCCAGTCCGCCTCGGCGGGGCCGAGCCCGGCTGCCCCGGCGAACGGGGCGCTGGCGGTGCTGGTCACCGCGTTTCCCCACCCCGCGGGGTCTCCTTGACGTCGGTGGCCTCGTCGGCCTCGTCCGTCTCGTCGGCCTCATCGGTCTCGTCGTCCACCCGGTACGGCTGGGCCTCGCCCGCGTACTTCGCCTGGGCGGCGAGCCGCTGCACCTCGGCATCGGCGTTGCGGGCGGCGGCGAGCAGGTCATCGATGTGCTTGACCTGGTCCTGCACGTCGTCGAGGACGAACGTGAGGGTCGGCGAGTGGCGCAGCCCGAGGGCCTTGCCGACAGTGCTGCGCAGCAGCCCCTTGGCGCTCTCCAGCGCCGCCGCGGTGTCCGCCTGGGCCACCGAGTCACCGAGCACTGTGTAGAAGACCGTCGCGTCACGCAGGTCAGCGGTAATCCGGGCGTCGGTGATGGTGATCATCCCGAGCCGCGGGTCCTTGATCTGGCTCCGCACCACCGACGCGACCAGCTCACGCACCCGTTCCGCGTGCCGGCGTACCTTAGCCGGATCAGACATCTCGCCACCTCCACGGCGTCCTGCTTCCGGTCGACCCGGCGGCCCGGAGGCCGCCGGCCGACCGGCCAACATCTCGAACATTACCTTCGGGGCCGCTCCGGTCGCCCGGCACAGCCGGCACCATGGTCAGTCGTCGTCCGCGCCGTAGAGCCGGCGTCGAACCGACAGCAACTCGACCTCGGGGCGATTGGCCACCAGGCGCTCACAGGAGTCGAGCACCTCGCGGACGTGCGCCGTCTCGGCGGCCACCACGGCCACCGCCAGTTGCGCTCGACCATGCAGGTCGAGCGCACCCACCTCGGCGGCCGACACCTCGAAGCGGCGCAGCGCCGCAACGATCGGCCGTACATATGATCTCTTGGCTTTGAGCGACCGGGAGTCGCCCGGCAGCAGCAGGTCGAAGACCGCGGTTCCGGTGAACATCGTCCCGGACGATACCGCCAACCCGCCCCGCATGATCAAGGGGTTTACGCCGGGTGGCGTAAACCCCTTGATCAGCGTGTCACTGCCGGATCAGGCGCGAACCTTCTCCCGCATCTCGAAGGTCTCGATGACGTCGCCGACCTGGACGTTGTTGTAACCGCCCAGAGTCAGACCACACTCGAAGCCCTCGCGGACCTCGGTGGCGTCGTCCTTGAACCGCTTGAGCGAGGTGATCGTGAGGTTGTCCGCCACGACCGCCCCGTCCCGAAGCAGGCGAGCCTTCGCGTTGCGTCGGATGATGCCCGACCGGACGATGCAACCGGAGATGTTGCCGATCTTGGACGAGCGGAAGACATCGCGGATCTCCGCGCTGCCCAGCTCGGCCTCCTCGTACTCCGGCTTGAGCAGACCCTTGAGCGCTGCCTCGATCTCCTCGATGGCCTGGTAGATGACGGTGTAGTACCGGATCTCCACGCCCTCGCGGTCGGCCATCTCACGGACCTTGTTCGAGGCCCGCACGTTGAAGCCGATGATCGTGACCGGCTCGGACGAGGCACTCGCGAGCATGACGTTGCTCTCGGTGATCGCGCCGACGCCCCGGTCGAGGACCTTGAGCTGGACCTCCTCGGGGATGTCGAGGTTGAACAGCGCGTCCTCCAGGGCCTCCACCGAACCGGAGACATCGCCCTTGAGGATGAGGTTGAGCGAGGTCTTCTCGCCCTCCTTGAGCTGCTCCATGAGCGTCTCGAGGGTGGCCCGACCACGGGAGTTGGCGAAGGACGCCGCCCGCCGCCGTGCCTGCCGCTGCTCGGCGATCTGCCGCACTGTGCGGTCGTCCGCCGCGGCGAGGAACGTGTCTCCCGCACCGGGCGGCGCGGTCAGACCCAGCACCATGACCGGACGCGCCGGCCCAGCCTCGGTGAGCTGGTTGCCGTTCTCGTCGAGCATGGCCCGAACCCGGCCGTGCGCCCCGCCGGCGACGATCGAGTCGCCCGCCCGCAGGGTGCCCTTCTGCACCAGCACCGTCGCCACCGCACCGCGACCCTTGTCCAGGTGTGCCTCGATGGCCACACCCTGCGCCGGCCCGTCGATCGGAGCGGTCAGCTCCAGCGACGCGTCGGCGGTCAGCAGGACAGCCTCGAGCAGCTCCTCGATGCCGATGCCCGGCTTGGCTGCCACGTTGACGAACATGGTCTCGCCGCCGTACTCCTCGGCGACCAGGCCGTACTCGGTCAGCTGCTGGCGGACCTTGTCCGGGTTGGCGTCCGGCTTGTCGACCTTGTTGACCGCGACCACGATCGGCACGTCGGCCGCCTTGGCGTGGTTCAACGCCTCGATCGTCTGCGGCATCACACCGTCGTCGGCCGCGACGACCAGGATCACGATGTCCGTGACCTGGGCACCACGAGCACGCATGGCGGTGAACGCCTCGTGACCCGGGGTGTCGATGAAGGTGACCGCCCGGTCCTCGCCCTCGTGCGGGACGTGCACCTGGTAGGCACCGATGTGCTGGGTGATGCCACCCGCCTCACCGGCCACGACGTTCGCCTTACGGATGGCGTCGAGCAGCTTGGTCTTACCGTGGTCGACGTGACCCATGACGGTCACCACCGGCGCACGGCTGACCAGACGCTCCTCGGCCACCTCCGCGTCGAGGTCGATGTTGAACTGCGCGAGCAGCTCGCGGTCCTCGTCCTCCGGGCTGACGATCTGGATGTCGAAGCCCAGGTGCTCACCCAGCAGGTGCAGGGTGTCGTCAGAACAGGACTGGGTCGCGGTCACCATCTCGCCCAGGTTGAACATCTCCTGGACCAGCGAACCCGGGTTGGCGTTGATCTTGTCGGCGAAGTCCGACAGCGAGGCGCCACGGGAGAGCCGGACGATCTGACCCTGACCCCGGGGAGCACCCGAGCTCATGGTCGGAGCCGACAGGTTGTCGAACTCCTGTCTGCGCTGCTTCTTGGACTTGCGACCGCGCGTCGGCCGGCCACCCGGACGCCCGAAGGCACCCGCGGCGCCGCCGCCACGGCCACGACCGCCCGCACCCGGACGACCGCCGCCACCGGCCGGACCACCCGGACGGAAACCGCCGCCGGGAGCACCCGCACCGCCGCCGGGACCGCCACGGTAGCCACCGCCACCGCCGGCACCCGCGCCGCCACCGGGGCCGCCGCGGTAACCGCCACCGCCACCGGCGCCACCGCCGGGACCGCCACGGAAACCGCCGCCACCGCCACCGGGACGACCTGCGCCGCCACCGGGACGACCGGCGCCACCGGGACCGGGGCGACCGGCAGCCGGCCGCTGGCTCGGCATGGACGCCGGGCTGGGCCGCGGCGGCATCGAGTTCGGGCTCGGCCGCGGCGGCATGCCCGCCGGGGTGTTGGGCCGAGGACCACCCGCACCGGCGGCCGGGGGCCGCTGCTGCTGGCCACCCTGGATGCCGAACGGGTTGTTACCGGCACCGCGCGCCGGCGGACGACCGCCCGGCCGGGCACCCGGACCGGGAGCCGGCGTGCTCGGACGAGCTGCCGGCGAACCGGGACGGGGCGGCATCGCCGCAGGACCCGGCCGAGGGCCGGGGCGGTTACCGCCGTCTGCCGGAGGCTCCCGGCGAACGGGGTTGTCCCGCTGCTGCTGACGGGCGGCCTGCGCGGCCTTGACCGCGGCCTCCTGCTCCGCCTTCAGCGCGGCGGCACGCGCCTCCGCGGCCGCCACCTCGATGTCGTGGGCACTCGCCGGCTTGGCGACCGGGGTCGCCGTCTGCGGTGCACCGGGAACCGGCCCCTTGGGCTTCGGACCGGGTGCCGGCGCGGCCGGCCGCCGAGGCGGCATCGGCTTGGCCGAGACCCGGGGCGCACCCGGGGTCGGGGTTGGCGTCGGGGTCGGGGTTGAAGCCGGCGTCGACGCGGGCGCCGACGGGGCGGCCGGGGCCGGGGCTCCGGCGGACGCGACGAATGCGTTACGCAGCCGCCGGGCGACGGGCGCCTCGACGGTGCTGGACGCGGACTTCACGAACTCGCCCATTTCCTTCAGCTTGGCGAGAACGGTCTTACTCTCGACCCCGAGCTCTTTTGCAAGCTCGTGTACGCGGGCCTTGCCTGCCACTGCACTCCTCACTCCGAGGTCGTGCGGGCAGCACCCGCAGCGACCTCACTCGTGCACTTGAAGCCTGGTCATTTCAGGGACTTCATCGTGTGCTCATGTCGGTCGTCCTACCCTGCTAGCGACCCTCGCCCGGTCGGGCTGACCGGACGTAGTGGTTGGCGCATCGACGTGCTCCGCCAGCGCACCGTGGTCGAGGACCTCGGTGCTGCGCAGCGCACGCCCGAAGGCGCGGCGCCGCACCGCCAGCGCGAAGCAGGCCGGATCCGGGTGCATGTTCGCTCCCCGACCCGGCAGCCTGCGGCGCGGATCAGGCCGGAGGCTGTGACCAGCCTCGTCCCTGACCGCGACGATTCGCAGCAATTCGCTGGCCGGCGCACGTTGCCGGCAACCCACACAGGTGCGCTCCGGCTGCGCGCGTCGTACCACTGGAGGAAGTCTACCCCTAGCTCCCCGAGATCGCGCCGCCCGGCTCCCGCACGTGATCAGTTACCCCACGCGCCGCCGGCGCGGTCTGCTCCGCATCGGAACGAATGTCGATCCGCCAACCGGTCAATCGGGCCGCGAGTCGGGCATTCTGCCCCTCCCGACCGATGGCGAGCGAGAGCTGGAAGTCGGGAACTGTCACCCGGGCGGCCCGGTTGGCCAGGTCGACCACCTCGACCCGCAGCGCCTTGGCCGGCGACAACGCGTTGCCGACGAAGGTGCCCGGGTCGTCCGACCAGTCGATGATGTCGATCTTCTCACCGTGCAGCTCGCTCATCACGGCACGCACCCGCTGACCCATCGGGCCGATGCAGGCGCCCTTGGCGTTCACCCCGGGGGTGGTGGAGCGGACGGCGATCTTCGTGCGATGGCCCGCCTCACGGGCGATCGCGCCGATCTCGACGGTGCCGTCGGCGATCTCCGGCACCTCCAGCGCGAAGAGCTTCTTGACCAGAGCCGGATGCGACCGGGACAGGGTGATCTGCGGCCCGCGCATGCCCTTGGCCACGTGCACCACGACGCAGCGGACCCGCTCGCCGTGCGCGTACCGCTCGCCGGGCACCTGCTCGGACTGCGGCAGCACGCCCTCGAGCTTGCCCAGGTCGACGCTGACGATGCCCTTCTCGGTACGCGTCTCGTGCGCCTGCACCACGCCGGTGACCAGGTCACCCTCGCGGCCGACGTACTCACCGAAGTGCACCTCGTCGGTGGCCTCCCGCAACCGCTGGAGGATCACCTGCTTGGCCGTCATGGCGGCGATCCGGCCGAAGTCGTGCGGGGTGTCGTCCCACTCCCGCACCAGGCTGCCGTCGGCATCCATCTCCTGCGCGTACACCAGGGCGGCGCCCGACCTGCGGTCGATCTCCACCCGGGCGTGCGGCTCGGCCCCGTCGGTGTGCCGGTAGGCGGTCAGCAACGCGGTCTCGATCGCCGCGAGAATCGTGTCGAACGGGATCTCCCGCTCGCGCTCGAGTGCGCGCAGCGCCGCGAGGTCGATGTTCACCTCTCCTCGTCCTCCACATCATCTTCGTCGTCGATGTCGTCTGAATCGTCGATCTCGTCGGAATCGTCCGCGTCGTCGAACTCGTCGTCCGGCTCACCCAGCTCGGCGAGCCGGGTGAACTCGACCTGCACGCGGCCCGGGCCCAGCTGGGCGTACGCCCAGGCGGCGCGGCCGTCGTCTGTCTCCAGGTGCACGCCCTCGTCGTCGGCCGCGACCACCCGGCCGGTCAGCTGACGGTCACCGGCGGGCTGCTCGCCCCGCTGGCCGGGCAGCGCGGCCGCGCCCCGGGCGGTCACCTTGACCAGTCGACCCACGTTGCGCCGCCAGTGGCGGGGCAGGGTGAGCGGCCGGTCGACGCCGGGCGAGCTGACTTCCAGCTGGTACTCGCCGGCGACGATGTCGCCACCGGTCTCCTCCGCGGCGTCCAGCGCGGCCGAGACCGCGCGGGAGACGACCGCGACGGCGTCCAGGTCGATCCCGCCGTCGGTGTCCACCATCACCCGGACCACGTGCCGGCGGCCGGCCCGGGAAACGGACAGGTCCTCCAGGTCGTAGCCGGCGTCGTTGACCACCGGCTCGATCACGGCCCGCAGTCGGTCCCGCCGTGCGGCGAGGTCACCGCCGCGGGGGCCCGCAGCACCGCGGGGTCGACCCGTCGGCCTGGTGGCACGGCCACGCTGCGTCATCTCCGCACCCTCTCCCTGGTCGACGGGGACCCCTGGTCCCGCCATGCCGGCACGCCACCGGAGTGGACACGCCGGTGGTGCGCAGAGCGTAACGCGCCTGCCCGGCGGCGGACCGGGCGGCGCACCGACGCCGGTGACCCCCGGAGCGGCACGGATGGTGTTGACTTGGCCGGTGGGGAACGGCAGAACGACACAGCGCGACCAAGCATCCGGACATTCCCGGCGAAAGCTGCTGGGCGCCGGGGCGTTGTTGGTGCTCGGCGGTGCGGTGACGCCGCTGACCGGCTGTGATCTTTTCGACCGCGACGACCAACCAGCCCCGCCACCCGACCCGCTGCGGCCGATGGTGGACGAGTCACTCGCGCTGGCCGCCGCGTACCGGGCGAGCGCGACCGCCCATCCCGACCTCGCCGACCGGCTCAACCCGATCGCCGAGACGCACACCGCGCACGCCACCGAGCTGGCCCGGGTGATCGGCGTGACGGTCCCGTCGGCGGCCTCCGCCGCCCCGACCACGGCCCCGGCCGCCGATCCGAACGGCGCGCGCGCCGCCCTGCGGGCGCTGGAAAAGACCGCCCAGCAGTCCGCCACCGCCGCCTGCGCCGCGGCGCCCGCGGAGCGGGCGGCACTGCTCGGGTCGATCGTCGCCGCTCGGGCGACTCACCAGGAGGCACTGAAGTGAGGCAGCCGTCCGCCGAGGAGGCACTCGCCTCCGCCCTGTCCGCCGAGTACGCGGCCATCTACGCCTACGGACGGATCGGTGTCCGGCTCAGCGGAGCGGCGCGGGACGCGGCACGTCAGGCTGAGGCCGCGCATCGACGTCGGCGCGACGCGCTGGTGGTGCAGCTCACCACGGCCAACGGCGTGGTCCCGCCGGACCGCGCCGGTTACGCCCTGCCGTTCCCGGTCACCGACCGGGCCAGCGCCCTGCGGCTCGCCGCCGAGGTGGAGGAGCGCACTGCCGCCCACTGGCGGGCGGCCCTGGCGTCCACCACCGGCGCCGACCGGGACCAGGCACTGGCCGCCCTTGTCGAGTACGCCGTGCGGGCCACCCGGTGGCGGAAGACTGCCGGGTCGACCCCGCTGACTGTCCCGTTTCCCGGTCGACCGACCTGAACCGGTCCACTCCGGTTGCGGTACGCATACCAGGTATGCATACTCCGTTGCCATGTCCATCCGTCACGGGTTGCTCGCCCTGCTCGAACGCGGCCAGATGTACGGCTACCAGCTGCGCGCCGCGTTCGAGGAGTCGACCGGCTCGACCTGGCCACTGAACATCGGGCAGGTCTACACCACGTTGTCCCGGCTGGAACGGGACGGTCTGGTGCGCCCGCTGCCGGAGAGCGAGGCCGGGCAGCGCCCGTACGAGATCACCGACGCCGGCCGGGCGGACCTGGCGCTGTGGTTCGCCACCCCGATCAGCCGTACCGACCGACCCCGCGACGAGCTGGCGATCAAGCTGGCGCTGGCGCTGACGACCCCCGGGGTCGACGTCCGTTCGGTGGTGCAGGCCCAACGCAGCGCGACGATGCGGGCCCTTCAGGAGTTGACCCGGTTGAAGTACGGCAGCAACCGGCCTGAGGACCTTCCCTGGCGCCTCGTGCTGGACTCGATGGTGTTCCAGGCCGAGGCTGAGGTGCGCTGGCTGGACCACTGCGAGACCAGTCTGGTCCGGCACCAACCCAGCGGCCCGGCGCCTCCCGCCTCCCGACCCGATGACGCCGACGCGCGGAACGCGGCCCGATGGGCCGGCGAGGAGGCAAGACGGTGAGCGGATCGGACGACGCGGTGCTGGAGCTACGCGCCGTCCACCGCACCCACGGCGCCGGGCCGGCGGCGGTGCACGCGCTGCGCGGCGTCAGCCTGGTCGTCCGGCCCGGCGAGCTGGTCGCCGTGATGGGGCCGTCCGGCTCCGGGAAATCGACCCTGCTGGCTCTCGCCGGTGGGTTGGACCGTCCGACCGGCGGCGAGGTCCGGGTCGAGGGGCAGCCGCTGGGGACCCTGGACCGCCGTGGGCTGGCCCAGCTGCGCCGCCGCCGGATCGGCTACATCTTCCAACAGCTCAACCTGCTGGGCAGTCTGAGCGCACTCGAGAACGTGGCGCTCCCGTTGGAACTCGACGGGACCAGCGGACGTCGGGCCCGCGCACTGGCCATGGCCGCGCTCACCGAGGTGGGCCTACCCGCGTTGGGTGACCGTTTCCCGGACCAGCTCTCCGGAGGGCAGCAGCAGCGGGTGGCCATCGCCCGCGCGCTGGTGGGCGAACGACGGCTCGTCCTCGCCGACGAGCCCACCGGAGCGTTGGATTCTCAGACCGGTGAGGCGGTGCTGCACCTGCTGCGCCGCCGGATCGACGCGGGCGCGGCCGGAGTGCTGGTCACCCACGAGGCACGGCACGCCGGCTGGGCCGACCGGGTGGTGTTCCTCCGCGACGGCGTGCTGGTGGACACGACGGCACCGCTGGGCAGTGTCGAGCAGTTGCTGTCCGGAAGCGACCGGTGACCGTTCGCCGCCCGACGCGGGCCCCCGGTCGGGCCGACACCGCGACGCCGCGGCCGGTCGCGCCACCCGCCCCGGTCGGCCGACGGCGGTTCGCCGAGCTGACCGGCTCCTGGCGGGCGGCGCTGCGGATCGCCAGACGGGAGTCACGCCGGTCCCGGCGGCGGACCGCCCTGGTGCTCGCGATGATCGCCATGCCGGTGGCGGCGCTGGCCTTCCTGGCGGCGAGCTACGACATGGCCGAGCTGACCCCACAGGAACGCGTCGACCGCCGACTCGGCGTGGCCGACGCGCAGTTGCAGTGGATCGCCAACGTCCCGGTGGAGCAGGACGAGTGGGGCGAGGGTTGGTACACCCGCGACGGCGCTCCCCCCGCGAAGGTCAGCGCGGCCCAACTGACGGCGCTGCTCGGGCCGGGCAGCCGGGTCACCGAGGTGCGTCCGCACGTCCCGCTGACCCTGCGCGGGCCGAACCGCGACGAGGTCGTGGACGGTCGGGTGCTGGACCTCACCGACCCGCTGGCCCGCGGGCTGGTGCGGTTCCGGGCCGGCCGGGCGCCGCAGCAACCCGGTGAGGTCGCTGTCAGTCCGAGGGCGCTGCGTCGTCTGGACCTCCGCCTCGGGCACGCCGTGGCCGCCGCCGACGGCAGCAGGGCGTACACGGTGGTGGGGGTGGTCGAGTTTCCCGACGACCTCGGACCGGTGGTGGCGCTGCACCCGGGGGCCGTGCCATCGACGGGCCCGGAGCCGGACGGAGTCTGGCTGGCGGACGTGCCGGGCACCGTCGACGAGGCGTTGGTGTCCCGGCTCAACGACAGTGGGGTGGTGGTCACCGCGCGGCACCAGGTCGGCTCGGCGACCGGAGCGGACCGGACATGGCTCGGGTCGGTCATGGGGGACAATCCGAACGACCTGAGCACCGGCGTCCTGATCGCCGGCCTCGGGCTGCTGGAGGTCGTCCTGCTGGTCGGGCCGGCCTTCGCCGTCGGAGTCCGTCGCCGTCGACGGGATCTGGCGCTGGTAGCGGTGGCGGGCGGGGACGCCGCCCAGCTCCGCCGGGTCGTGCTGGCCGACGGTGTGGTGCTGGGTGTGCTGGGGGCCGCCGCCGGCCTGCTGGTCGGCGTGGGCGCGGCGTTCGCCGGTCGCCCGCTGATGGAGCAGTATGTCTTCAGCGCCCGTTTCGGCGGCTACCGCTGCTGGCCGAGCGCGCTGGTCCTGCTCGGTGGCGTCGCGGTGCTGGCCGGGGTGCTCGCCGCGCTGGCACCGGCCTGGACCGCCGCCCGGCAGGACGTCAGCGCCGGCCTCGCCGGACGACGCACCCCGGCGAAATCTCCGGGCCGGTGGTTGGCTCTCGGACTGGCGCTGGTGGTCGGCGGGGCGGGGCTGGCGGCGTTCGGGGCCACCCGGACTTCCCCAGCGGTGGTTCTCACCGGGCTGATCCTCGGCGAGTTGGGCCTGGTCTGCTGCACGCCCACGCTGCTCGGGGTGCTCGCCCGCCTCGGCCGGGTGTTGCCGCTGGCACCACGGATCGCGCTGCGCGATGCCAGCCGCAACCGGGCCGCCGCGGCTCCGGCCATCTGCGCCGTGATGGCCGCCGTGGCCAGCAGCGTCGCCCTCGGCGGATACCTGGCCAGCGACGGTGCCCGCGACGCGCGCGCCTACCGGCCGGCGCTGCCGACCGGCCATGTCATGGTCAACCCGGTCGGATCGGCCGGGCAGCCCACGCTGGCCCAGATCACCGCCGCCGCCCGGGATCAGCTCGGGGTCGGCGCGGTGGCCCCGGTGCAGACACCGAGCTGCGGGGCGGGGCACACCGGCTACTGCGACATCGCACCGGTGCTCCCGCTGACCCGGGCCTGCCCCTGGCAGCCCGACGTTCCACTTCCCGCGGCGCAGCGCCAGCAGGCCCGCGCCGATCCCCGCTGCCAGATCAGCGAGGCGGACTACTTCGGCGGCTACGTGGAACCCGGAGTCGACGACGGAACCGCACTCCCCCTGCTCACCGGCGTGGACCCGGCGACGACAGCAGCCGCCACGGCCGTGCTGCACGCCGGTGGCGTGGTGGTGACCGACCCGCGCTACCTGCACGACGGCCTGGTGACCGTTCGGGTCAGCGAGGTGGAGGCCGGGTCGGACCGGCCGGTCACGGTCCACGACCTTCCGGGGTACGCGCTGCCCCGGGCGACCGGCCAGTCCCGTCTGCTGCTGTCCGCCGCCGCCGCGCGGCAACTCGACCTGAGCTGGTCTCAGACCGGCTGGGTGATCGGCACCACGACCCCGCCCGACGAGGAGCAACAGGCACGGTTCGCCGCCGTCCTGCGGCCGTTCGGGACGCTCGCGCTGAGCGCGGAGAACGGCGGCGCCCCACGCGACGTCTCACCGTTGCTTCTGCTGCTCGCGGCGGCGGCCGGGCTGATCACCGTGGGGGCGGCCGGGATCGCCACCGCGCTCGCCGCCGCCGAGGGACGCGCCGAGCTGACCACCCTCGCGGCCGTCGGCGCGGCCCCAGCGGTACGCCGGCTGCTGGCGATCTGCCAGGCCGGGGTCATCGCCGGTCTCGGTTCGCTGCTCGGCATCGTGGCCGGCCTCGGCACCGCCGCGATCGTGCTGGTCTCGGTGAACCGGCAGTACGCCAGTGACTGGCCGGTATCGGACCCGTATCCCTTTCTGGTGCCGTGGCCCGCGCTCGGGGTCCTGGTGCTGGTGCCGGTGGTGGCGATGCTCGGGGCGGGCCTGTTCACCCGGGCCCGACTGCCTATCGAGCGGCGGCTGGACTGACCGATCCGCCGCTATCGAAACGGGACCGCGCGGGGGTGCCGCCGGGGCCGGGCAGCCGGCAGACTGATCGGCGTGTCAGTGCTCAGGAATGTCGTCCGTCGCGTCGGTCATCATCGCTGGTTCGGCGCCACCGCGCGCCTGCTGGTCCCGGCCGATCGGATGGTTGGTCGACTCACCCGGGGCCGGGTGGTCGCGCTCGGCCTTCTCCCCTCCCTGCTGATCACCACAACGGGCCGCCGCTCCGGCAAGCCCCGCAGCAATCCGCTGCTCTACGTGCCCGACGGCGACGCGTACGTGGTGATCGGCTCCAACTGGGGGCAGACCCACCACCCCGGCTGGGCGATGAACCTGCTCGCCGATCCCGCCGCCGAGGTGGACGTGAAGGGCCGGCGGGTCGCGGTGCGGGCCCAGCGGGCCTCCGGCGCCGAACGGGACCGGTTGTGGCAGCTGCTGGTCACGGCGTGGCCGGCGTACCACACGTACGTGCAGCGGGCCGGCGGCCGGGAGATCCACATCTTCCGGCTGGCCCCGACCGGGCGCGGCGCGCCCGAGGCTCCGCCGTCGGCTGGCTAGGCTGACGCCCGGCAGCCAAGGCGAGGTGGTCCCGTGAG
>NZ_JBEZGK010000006.1:309790-337621 GCF_040649935.1 Micromonospora sp. NPDC048842
TGCGAGGAGTGAGCCGGGGTTGCGAGCCCCGCAGCCGCGAACAAAGGCGGTCCCGTGAGTGCGAGGAGTGAGCCGGGGTTGCGAGCCCCGCAGCCGCGAACAAAGGCGGTCCCGTGAGTGCGAGGAGTGAGCCGGGGTTGCGAGCCCCGCAGCCCCGAACAGAGCTGGTCCGGTGAGTGAGCAGGCCGGTGTCGACCGGGGCCTCGACGATCGACGGTGGACGGTCGCGGAGCGGGTCGCCGAGGCGGTCCGGCGGCGGTTCCCGGCCGATGCGCTCGCGATCGCAGTGCACGGGCCTCTGGCGCACGGGGACGACGACGGCGGCGGGGACCTCGAGGCGGGAATGCTGGTGGTCACCTATCGACCCGGGACCGGCCCGCCGCCGGCGACCCGGCGGGTGGACGGGGTGCTCGTCGATCTGACGGTGGCCGCCGCCGAGGACTACCTGGCCCAGGCCCGGGTGCTCTCCCCGCTCTGGCCGTTGACCGCCGACCGGTACGTCACCACGCAGGCGTTGCACGATCCGACGGGCTGGTTGCGGACGCTGCGCGACGAGCATCTCGGCCGGCTGGCTCGGGCCCGGCCGGCGGAGTTCAGCACCGCTGCCCGCCAGGCGTGGTACAGGGGCAGCGCGGCGCACTCCCGGGCGGCACGCCTGGCCGAGTGGTACGAGACCGATCAGGCTCTGCTGATGCTCGGTGAGGCGCGGCTGGCGGCGGCCACTGTGACCGGTCTGCTGAGTCGTACCTACTTCCGTGACCCGGGGGACGCGGTGCGGCGCACCGGGTTGGCCGGGGCGGACATGACCGAGGTGGGTGTGGTGCTGGCCCGGCAGGCCGAGGAGTTGGCGGCCCGTGGTCGCGCTGTCGACGGCACGATCGACGAGCTGCTCAGCACCTGAGGCGCGTCACAGCCCGCCCGGTACGCCGATCAGCGAGCCGATCAGGTAGGTGGCGCCGGCCGCAGCGGCGCCCAGCAGCAGCTGGCGTAGCCCACTGGTCCACCAGGGACGGCGGGTGAACCTGGCCACCACGGCACCGGCGACGAACAGCCCGAGCCCACCGACGGCGAGCGCCAGCCACAGGTCGGTGGCGCCGAGCAGGTACGGCAGCAGCGGGACCAGCGCCCCGATCGAGAAGAACAGGAACGACGAGATCGCCGCCGCCCACGGGCTGGGCTGGTCGTCGGGGTCGACGCCCAGCTCCTCGCGGACGTGCACCCGCAGCGCCTCCTCCGGGTCGCGCCGCACCGCCTCGGCGACCTGGGTGGCGAGGTCCCGGGGAAGGCCCCGGGCCACCCACGCGTCGGCCAGCTCCCGGGCCTCCGCCTCGGGGTGCCGTTCCAGTTCCCGTCGCTCCTTGGCCACCTCGGCGGCGACCTGCTCGTTGGCGGAGCGCACGCTCGTGTACTCGCCGAGGCCCATCGAGATGGCACCGGCGACGAGGCCGGCGCTGCCGGTGAGCACGATGCTGCGGGGCGACACCCCGCCGCCACCGACGCCGGCGATCAGGGCGATGTTGGTGACCAGGCCGTCCATCGCGCCGAAAACGGCCGGGCGCAGCCAGCCGCCGGAGACGTCCGCGTGGTGCGCCTCGCGCAGCGCCGCTGGGGTGTCGGTCACTGCGCCAGCCCTTCGTTCACGACTGCGGGACTCCGCTTCGCTGCGTTCCTCGCGCTCACGGCAGGGTAAGGATCTCGTGGCCGTCGTCGGTCACCACGATGGTGTGCTCGAACTGCGCCGTCCACTTCCGGTCCTTGGTGACCACTGTCCACCCGTCGTCCCACATGTCGTACTGGTAGGTGCCGAGGGTGATCATCGGCTCGATGGTGAACGTCATGCCGGGCTCCATGATGTCCGTGGGGCGCGGGCTGTCGTAGTGCGGCACGTAGAGGCCGCTGTGGAATGCCTCGCCGATGCCGTGGCCGGTGAAGTCGCGGACCACGCCGTAGCCGAACCGCTTGGCGTACGACTCGATGACGCGGCCCACCACGTTGATCTGGCGTCCCGGGGCGACGGCGCGGATGCCGCGCATCATCGCCTCGTGGGTCCGTTCGACCAGCAGCCGGGCCTCTTCGCTGACCTCGCCGACGCAGAAGGTGGCGTCGGTGTCGCCGTGCACCCCACCGATGTACGCGGTCACGTCGACGTTGATGATGTCGCCGTCGGTCAGGACCGTGGTGTCCGGGATGCCATGGCAGATGACCTCGTTGAGGCTTGTGCAGCAGGACTTCGGGAAGCCCTTGTAGCCCAGCGTCGACGGGTACGCGCCGTGGTCGCAGAGGAACTCGTGCACCACCTTGTCGATCTCGTCGGTGGTCACGCCGGGCTTGCAGTGTTCGCCGGCGAGCTGGGTCGCCTGGGCGGCGAGCCGGCTGGCGATCCGCATCTTCTCGATGGTCTCCGGCGTCTGCACGTGCGAGCCACGCCACTCCCGCGGACGCGTCTTGCCCACGTACTCGGGTCGGGCGATCTGAGATGGCACCGGTCGCATCGGGGAGAGCGTGCCTGGTGTCAGCGGCGGACGGACGGTCATGCCGCAAGCCTATCGCCGGGGCCGCTGGTGACCCGCGCCACGGCTGCCCGGTGGAGGTTGTTGCCCTGCCAGGGTCGCTGTGCCATGGTGTCAGCGTGGATCAAGGGGGAGCACCGCCCGTCTTCTCCGCCAGCGCCGAGATCGACGGTGACCACCTCCACGTCGTGGTGGCCGGCGAGGTCGACATGGCGACAGCGGACACGATGCTCCAGACGGCACTGCGCGAGCCCGCCGGGAAGATCACTCTCGACCTGAGCGCTGTCACCTTCTTCGACTCGGCCGCCATCCACGCCCTGGTCCGGCTCGCCCAGGAGTTTCCGGGCCAGCTCACCGTTCGCCCGTCCCGGCAGGTCCGTCGGGTGCTGGAGATCTCCGGCCTCGGCGAGCAGGGCTGGCTCGACAGGGCCTAGGCACCCGGCCGCCGCCGGGCGCGCGGTCAGTCCTGCAACTGCCGGCGCAGCGTCACCTCGGTGCCCTCGGCGGAACGCCGTACCGACAGCTCCCCCAGCGCTCTGATCAGGTCCAGGCCGCGGCCCCGGAAGCCGGAGTCGGTCGACTCCCGCCACTGGCCGCTGTCGCGAACGGTGGCCGTCACCGTCCGATCCTCGATGGCCACCTCCACGCTGATCATGGCCTCGGCGGGGTGGACCGGGTGCTCGATGGCGTTGGCGGCGGCCTCGGAGATGGCGACGGTCAGGTCGAACAGGTCGGTCTCGCCGACGGAGTGCGCGACCAGGAAGTCCTCCAGTCGCTTTCGGAGCACGCTGAGCCGGGTCGGGTCCGCCGGGAGCCGCAGCCCGAAGCGGTTCAGCTCCGCCGCCTCCAGGGCGAGAACCGCCACGTCGTCGCGGCGCGGCCGTCCGGTGACGCGCTCCACGACGGCGTCGATCAGGTCCACCACGTGCTCACTCGGGATGGCCGCGTCGATGCGCAGCTGGGCCAGAGAGGCATCGATGCCGAGCTGGCGGTCCTCGATCAGCCCGTCGGTGTAGAGCAACAGTCGAGTGCCGGCCGGCAACTCGCCCTCGACCGACTCGTACGTCGCGTCGGGGAGGGCACCGACCGGTGGACCGAGCGCCCTGTCGTGCAGGAACGCCACGTCGCCTCCGGTGATCAACAGTGGGGACGGGTGACCGGCGCTCGCGTACCGGAGTCGACCGGTGCGGGGGTTGAACAGCAGGCAGACCACAGTCGCGAAGGAGCGGCCCTCGGTGGAGCCGACCAGCCGGTTGAGCCGGGTCAGCGACTCACCCGGATCGAAGCCCTCCAGCACGTACGCCCGCAGCGCGTTGCGCAGCTGCCCCATCGCCGCGGCGGCCCGGACGCCCTTACCGACCACGTCGCCGATGACCAGCACCAGCTCGTCGCCGTTCAGCGCGATCGCGTCGTACCAGTCGCCACCGACCTCGACGTCGGCGCTGCCGGGCAGGTAACGGCTGGCCACCACCGCGCCGGGCAGTTGGGGCAGCGACCGGGGCAGCAGGCTGTGCTGAAGGGTGGTGGCGATGCGGTGTTCGGCTTCGTAGAGCTGGGCGTTCTCCAGTCGCACCCCGACGAACCGGGCCAGTTGGGTCAACGCGGCGTCGTCGGCCTGCGCCTCGTCGCCGGCGGCCCGCCAGACCTGCAGCTCACCGAGCTGCTTGCCGGCCGTGCCGGTCAGCTCGGCCACGAAGGACGGGTCGGCGGCGGTGGTGCCGCCGCCGTCCGCCTCGAAGCGCGCCTCGGCAGCGCTGACCACCACCCGAGCGGCCTCGGCGAGGCTCAACGCGTGCCGGGCGGCGACCTGGAGCACATCGGCGGTGGATCGGGCGGTGTTCACAGCCACCGCCGCGTCGGCCAGCGCCCGGAGCCGGCGGATGATCTGCCCGCGCAGCTGGCCCAGCTCGACGTTGGCCCGGACCCGGGCGATCAGCTCCTGCGCGGAGAACGGCTTGGTGAGGTAGTCGTCGGCGCCGACGGCGAGACCGGCGACGGCCTCCGCGGAGCCGGCGCGGGCGGAGAGCAGCACGATCGGCACATGCCGGGTACGCGAGTCCGAGCGCAGCGCGCTGACCAGCCCGAACCCGTCCAGACGGGGCATCATCACGTCGGTGAGCACCAGGTCGAACCCACCCTCACGGGCCAGCGGCAGGGCATCGAGCCCGTCGTTCGCGGTGACCACCTCCCAGGTCGGGGAGAGCAGCCGACTGACGTGCTCCTGCAGGTCGGCGTTGTCGTCGACGACCAGGATCCGGCCAGCCGAGGTGCCCTTCGCCGGCTGCCGGTCCAGCTCGGGTGTCGACGCGACGCCAGCCCACAGCGCGGTCTCCGCCACGAAGAGCCGGGCCTGCTCGGGCTCACCGACGGGCAGTGGGTCGAACGCCGCCACCCGGTCCGCCGGCAGGTGCGCCGAGCCGAACGGGACGGTCACCGCGAACGTGCTGCCCACATCGACCTGGCTGGTCAACCCGACCTCACCGCCGTGCATCTCGACCAGCTCCCGGACCAGCGCGAGACCGATGCCGGTGCCTTCGTGGGTGCGTGCCCGCACCCCGGGGACTCGGTGGAACCGTTCGAAGACGTGCGGCAGTTCGTCCGGCACGATGCCGACGCCGGTGTCCGTCACCTCCAGCCGGGCCGCGCCCTCGACGGCCTGTACCCGCACCCGGATCTCGCCGTCGAAGGTGAACTTGACCGCGTTCGACACCAGGTTGAGGACGATCTTCTCCCACATGTCCCGGTCGACGAAGACCGGCGTCGGCAGCGGCGGACAGTCCACCACCAGTCGCAGACCGGCCCGGTCGGTGGCCGAGCGGAAGGTGCTGGCCAGTCGGGCGGTGTAGCCGGCGAGGTCGGTGGGTTGGTAGCGGGCGGCGAGCCGACCGGACTCCAGTCGGGAGAAGTCCAGCACTGTGTTGACCAGCTTGAGCAGGCGCAGCGCGTTGCGGTGCATCATGGTGAGCCGGTCGGTTTCGGTGGCGGGCAGCTCCGGGTCGGCCAGCATGTCCTCCAGCGGGCCGAGCACCAGGGTCAGCGGGGTGCGGAACTCGTGGCTGACGTTGGCGAAGAAGTTGGTCTTCGCCCGGTCGAGCGCGGCCAACTCGGCGGCGCGGGCCCGTTCCTGCTCGTACGCCCGCTGGGTGCCGACCGCCCGGGAGATCTGGGCGGCGACCAGGCCGAGGAAGTCGCGGTAGTCGCCGCTGAGCGGCAGCTGACGGGCCACGCCGACGACCAGCGCGCCGACCGTCTGGTTGCTCGCCGTGAGCGGCAGCACGAGGGCCTGGTCGGCGGCGTCGACAGGCGACGCGTCGAGCAGAGCCGCCACCTCGATCGTGGCGGGCGCGTCATCGGGTGTCAGCCGGGCCAGCACCTGCGCCGTGACATCGCCGGTGGGCGGGGCGGTGCCGGTGCAGCCAGCCAGGGTGAGCTGGTCGTTGTCGTCAGCCAGATAGATCAGGGCGAACGGCACGTCGGCCCGGTTCCGGCCGAGCACCCCGGCGGCGGTCCGACCCAGTTCCGTGGCGCTGCCGATGTCGCTCAGCTCGGCACCCAGCTCGGACAACGCTCGCAGCCGACGCTCGCCGAGCACCCGCCCGGTGGTCTCGCTGACGATGCAGTAGACGCCACTGACCGCGCCGTCGTCCCCCCGGATCGGGTCGTACGAGACGTTGAAGTAGGTCTGCTCGACGAAGCCGTAACGGTCCAGCAGAAAGGGATGGTCCTCGCCCCGGTAGGAGCGGCCGGTGCGCCGGACGCTGTCGAGCAGCGGGCCGAGCACCGCCCAGGTCTCCGCCCAGTTCGTGCGGGCCGGTTGGCCGATCACGTCCGGGTGTTTGCCGCCGATGGTCGGCCGGTAGGCGTCGTTGTAGAAGGCCAACTGCTCGTCGCCCCAGAACATGACGATCGGCGCGCTGGAAGCGAGCATCATGCCGACCGCGCTGGAGAGCGCCGGGGGCCACTGACCGGGCTCACCCAGCGGGCCGGAGGACCAGTCGAAGGAGGCCAGTCGCTCGCCCATCTCACCGCCGGCCGCGAACGCGGCCGTCAGCATCGGCGGGGTCTCGCGACCGGACAGGGCGGGATGCCCGATGTCCGCGCCCCCCTGGGCCGAGCTCATGCAGCCTCCCGCTCCGGCCGTACCCCTCGACCGTTGATCTTCACCCGCCGTGCTCCGACTTGTACCCCAGCGGAGCAGCAACGTAACGCATCACGACAGATGGACGCTGTTTACATACGCCTGGACCGTCGGGCACCGGACAGTGCGGGTGGACGGAGGCGTCGAACGGCGGTGGCCGGAACGCTCTGACGAGTCAGAAGACCGGCAGCCCGTCGATGCTTGCCGCGTTCTTGGTGGCCCGGTAGGCGACCAGATCATCGGCGCTGCGGCGGGAGTGTGAGGTGAGTAACAGGTCACGTTCGGCGCGGAAGTCCATCAGTGGCACCGCGTATCCACAGGAGTCACTGACCCGCTCCACCTCGACAGCGATGACCGCCCGGACGGCGTGCACGTCCGGCGGTGCGGGAAACTCGGCGAGCCGATCGGCGAAGGCGTCCTCGGTGACCGCGACGCTGCTGCCCCGCCCGTGCAACCGGACGATCTTCGGCGGGCCGTCGAAGGCGCAGAACATCAGCGTGATCCGGCCGTTGTCCCGCAGGTGGGCGATGGTCTCCGCCCCACTGCCGTGATAGTCGAGGTAGGCCACCCGGTGCGGGCCGAGGATCACGAAGGTGCCCCGCATGCCCTTCGGTGACACGTTGACGTGCCCCTCGACCCCGGACGGGGCGGTCGCCACGAAGAAGAGTGGCTGGGCCACTATGAAGTCACGCAGTCGAGCATCGATCTCCGGATAAACCTTGCCCATGCGCCGATCCTCCCACCGGTGCCGTCGACGGGCGGGGGCGATCCCAGTCACACCCGCCGGCCGGCGGCCTGCACCAACGCCGTGATCGGGGCGGGATCCGACTCGTTCTCCGGATGCCACTGCACCCCTAGCACGAACGGCAGGGCCGGATCCTCCACCGCCTCGACCACGCCGTCCCCCGCCCAACCGGTCACCGTGAGCCGGCCCGGATCGGCGACCGCCTGGTGGTGGTACGAGTTGACCCGGTCGACCCCGGCCAGCACCGAGGCGGCCAGGCTCCCCGGCGCGAACCGCACCGCGTGCGCGCCGTACACACCGGGCGCCGGGCGGTGCGCCTCGTGACCCACCACGTCGGGCAGGTGCTGGTGCAACGTGCCGCCGTACGCGACAGCCAGCAACTGCATGCCCCGACACACGCCCAGCACCGGCACCTCCGCGGCGAGCGCGGCAGCCAACAGCGTCAACTCGCCGGCGTCCCGGTCCGGCCGGTCCTCGGTACGGGGGTCGGCCGACTGGCCGTACCGCCCCGGGCCGACGTCAGCGCCACCGGCCAACAGCAACCCGTCGAGGACTGCCACCACGTCCGCGTCCACGTCGTCCGGCGGCAGCAGCACAGCCCGGCCACCCGCGGCCGCCACCGCCCGCGAGTACGCCTCCGGCACCAGCACCGCCCGCACACCCCGCCAGACCGCCCAGTCGGCGGGTTCGACGTACGCGCTGACACCGATCAGCGGCCGCCTCATAGAGGGGTGACGTAGGCGCCAGTGATGCCGCCGTCGACAACGAACTGCGTGGCGGTCATGAACGAGGCGTCGTCGCTGGCCAGGAACGCCACAGCGGCGGCGATCTCCTCGGGTTGCCCGAAGCGACCCATCGGCACGTGCACCAACCGGCGGGCGGCCCGCTCCGGGTCGGCGGCGAAGAGCTCCAGCAGCAACGGGGTGGCCACCGGCCCGGGACAGAGGGCGTTGACCCGAATGCCCTCGCGGGCGAACTGCACACCCAACTCCCGGGTCATCGCCAGCACCCCGCCCTTGCTCGCGGTGTACGCGATCTGCGACGTGGCCGCACCCATCAACGCCACGAACGAGGCAGTGTTGATGATCGACCCCTTGCCCTGCCGGCGCATGTGCGGAATGGCGTACTTGCAGCACAGGTAGACGCTCGTGGTGTTGACCCGCAACACCCGCTCCCACGCGTCCAGGCCGGTGTCCAGGATGGAGTCGTCGTCCGGTGGTGAGATGCCGGCGTTGTTGAACGCGACGTCCACCCGGCCGTGCCGGTCGGCAACTCCGTCGAACAGGTCGCGTACCGCCGACTCGTCGGCCACGTCGGTGGCCACGAACTCGCCGCCGCACTCCTCGGCGGCCCTCGTACCGGCCTCCGCGTCGATGTCCACGCAGATCACCCGGGCCCCCTCGGCGGCGAACCGCCGCACGGTGGCCAACCCGATGCCGCTGCCCGCTCCGGTGACCACTGCCACCCGGTCCTGCAACCGACCCTGCACTGGCGTCACTCCTCCGTCGCGATGAACACGTTCTTGACGTCCGTGAAGGAGTGCAACGCGTCCGGGCCCAGCTCGCGGCCGAGCCCGGAGCGCTTCATCCCGCCGAACGGGGTCCAGTAGCGCACCGAGGAGTGCGAGTTGACGCTGAGGTTGCCCGAGTCGACGGCGCGGGCCAGGCGCAGGGCCCGACCCACGTCCCGGGTCCAGATCGAGCCGGAGAGGCCGTACTCGGTGTCGTTGGCGAGCCGGACCGCGTCCGCCTCGTCGTCGAACGGCAGCACCGAGACCACCGGGCCGAAGATCTCCTCCCGCCAGTGCCGGTCGGCCGGCGAGTCGGCCAGCAGCACGGTGGGCGCGTGCCAGAACCCGGGGCCGTCGGGGCAGGAGCCGGTAAAAGCTACAGTCGCCCCGGCGAGGTAACCGGCTACCCGGTCCCGTTGGGCGGCGGAGATCAGCGGGCCCATCTCGGCGGTGTCGCGGGACGGGTCCTCGACGCGCACCGCGCGTACCGCAGGTTCGAGCAGTTCCAGGAACCTGTCGTACACGGAACGCTGGACCAGGATCCGCGACCGTGCGCAGCAGTCCTGGCCGGCGTTGTCGAAGACCGCGCCCGGTGCGGTCGCGGCGGCGCGCTCCAGGTCGGCGTCGGCGAACACGATGTTCGCGCTCTTGCCGCCCAACTCCAGTGTGAGTCGCTTCACCTGGGCGGCGCAGCCGGCCATGATCCGGGTGCCGACCTCGGTGGAGCCGGTGAAGCAGATCTTGCGGACCGCCGGGTGGGTGACGAACCGCTCCCCCACCACCGCGCCCTCGCCCGGGATGACTGTGAAGACGCCGTCGGGAAGGCCGGCCTCGCCTGCCAACTCGGCCAGGCGCAGCGCGGTGAGCGGGGTCAGTTCGGCGGGCTTGAGGACCACAGTGTTGCCGGCGGCGAGCGCCGGGGCGAACCCCCAGGCGGCGATCGGCATCGGGAAGTTCCACGGCACGATCACGCCAACCACACCGAGTGGTTCGTGGAAGGTGACGTCCAACCCGCCGGGCACCGGGATCTGCCGCCCGGTCAACCGCTCGGGCGCGCCGGCGTAGTAGTCCAGGACGTCGCGGACGTTGCCCGCCTCCCACCGGGCGTTGCCGATGGTGTGCCCGGAGTTGCGCACCTCCAGCGTTGCCAACTCGTCCAGACGCGCGTCGACGACGGCGGCGAACCGCCGCAACAACCGTGCCCGATCCCCCGCCCCCACCTGACGCCAGGTCTGGAATGCCGCGGCGGCGGCGGAGATTGCCGCGTCCACCTGCTCCCGAGAGGCCGCGGCAACCTCCCGAAACCCCACCCCGGAAGCCGGATCCACCAGAACCGTCACGCCCGCCACCCCCCTGCCCCGTCGATCATGGAGTTGTGGTGCCCCACATAAGCCACCTCGCGGGACCTTCCGCCCACCACAAGTCCATGATCGACCGCATGAGGGGTGGGGGTGCGGTCAGAGGCGTTCGAAGCCACGGGTCAGCTCCCAGTCCGTGACCGCGGCGTCGAAAGCGGCCAGCTCGACCCTCGCCTGGTTGGCGTAGTGGGCCACCACCTCAGGGCCGAACGCCTCCCGGGCCACAGTGGAGTCCTCCCAGAGGGCCAGGGCGTCGCGCAGGGTGCCGGGGACCCGCTCGGCCTCCGGGTCGTCGTACGCGTTGCCGGTGCACTCCGCACCCAACTCCAGCTCGTCGTCGATGCCGTGCAGCGCCCCGGCGACCAGCCCGGCGATCGCCAGGTACGGGTTGACGTCGGCGCCGGGAACCCGGTTCTCCACGCGCATGCCCTGCCCGTGCCCGACCACCCGCAGCGCGCAGGTGCGGTTGTCGACACCCCAGCGCAGCGCCGTCGGGGCGAACGACCCCGGCTGGTAGCGCTTGTAGGAGTTGATGTTCGGGGCGAAGAGCAGGCTGAACTCCCGCATCGTGGCCAGCAGCCCGGCGAGCACCCGCTGCCCGGTCTGCGACAGGTGCGCCGGCCCGTCGCCGAGCATCGCCGACGAGCCGGAGGAGTCCCGAAGCGAGAAGTGGATGTGGCAGGAGTTGCCCTCCCGCTCGTTCGGCTTGGCCATGAAGGTGATCGCCATCCCCTCCTGGGCGGCGATCTCCTTGGCGCCGTTCTTGTAGATCACGTGATGGTCGGCGCAGGCCACCGCCTCGTCGTAGCGGAAGGCGATCTCGTGTTGCCCGAGGTTGCACTCGCCCTTGGCGCTCTCCGGGGTGAGCCCCGCGGCGGCCATCTCGACGCGGATGCGGCGCAGCAGCGGCTCCACCCGGGCGGTGCCGAGCAGCGAGTAGTCGACGTTGTACTGGTTGGCCGGGGTGAGGTCGCGGTAGCCGCGCTGCCAGGCGTCCTCGTACGAGTCGCGGAACAGCACGAACTCCAACTCGGTGCCGGCGTACGCGGTCAGCCCGTGCTCGGCCAGCCGGTCCAGCTGCCGGCGCAGGATCTGCCGAGGCGAGGCGACCACGTCACCCGAGCCGTCGAGCCAGGTCAGGTCGGCAAGCAGCAGTGCGGAGCCCGGCTGCCAGGGCACCCGGCGCAACGTGGCGAAGTCCGGCACCATCGCGAAGTCGCCGTAGCCGCGTTCCCAGCTCGACATCGCGTACCCGTCGACGGTGTTCATGTCGACGTCCACGGCGAGCAGGTAGTTGCAGCCCTCGCTGCCGTTGGTCACCACCTGGTCGAGGAAGAAGGGCGCGTGGAACCGCTTGCCCTGCAACCGGCCCTGCATGTCGACGAGGGCCAGTACCACGGTGTCGATCTCGCCCTCGGCGACGGCGACCCGCAGTTGTTCCAGCGTGAGCGGAGCTTTCCTCATTCGCGGGCCTCCATCACCAAGGTCTACTGGTAAACCGGATCACCGTCAATGCCCCCGGCGGCAGGCGCGGCAAACCCGACCGACGGCCGGCGGGACGGCAGCACCGCCCGTCCCGCCGGGTGCCGATCAGACCGGGCCGTCGGCCGGCGCCGGGTCGGCCGCCACCGCGGGTTCCTCGACGGTACGAACCGGGCCGGTGAACCACTTGCGGGCCGAGGCGTACCACCAGACGGCGACCACCAGGAGCACCCCGCCGACGGCGAGCGGCGCGTAGTTCACCGCCGACCAGGTGAACCCGTCGTTGCCGGGCACGCCGGCGGGCACGATCGGCAGCACGAAGTAGATGGCGATGATCGCGATCTCGATCACCGCGATCCAGCCGAGCAGCTTGTACTTGCGGCCCAGCGTCCACGGTCCGGGGACGAACCGGTCGCCCATCCGTAGTCGGAGCGCGATCGGGATGAGGAACGACAGGTAGAGCCCGAGCACCGCGACGGAGACGACCGCGTAGAAGGCGATCGGGATACCGGCGGAGCTCTCGTACAGCGCCGGCAGGGTCAGCACCAGGCCAGCCAGTGTGGCGCCGATGATCGCGTTGACCGGGGTGCCGTTGCGGTCGACAGTCGACCACAGCCGCCACCCGGGTACGGCGCGGTCCCGGCTGAACGCGTACGCCATCCGGCTCATCGAGGTCACGCAGCTCATGCCGCAGAAGAACTGGCCGATGGTCGAGATGATGATGACGATCTTGAAGAAGACCGGGGTCAGCGCGGACTCGAAGATCGCGCCGGAGAAGCCACCCGCCGCGTTGACCGCCTCGACGTCGGTGGCCGCGAAGAGAAACGCCAGCAGCAGGATCCAGCCACCGACCGCCGAGTAGAAGATCGACTGCCAGAGTCCGCGGGCCGCGGCCTGCGACGCGCCCCGGGTCTCCTCGGAGACGTGCGCGCAGGCGTCGAAGCCGGTGATCGTGTACTGCGTCAGCAGGAAGCCCAGCGGCAGCACGTAGAACCAGAACGTCAGCCCGCCGACGTCCCCGTCGCCGAAGCCGGAGTTGTTGAACCGCTCGGTGAACACGAACTGGAAGCTCTGGTGGTTGTCGGGCACGAAGACCAGGATGGCCACCACGACGGCCGCGCCGGCCACGTGCCACCAGACCGAGACGTTCTGGAGTACGTCGATGATCCGGTGCCCGAAGATGTTGATCAGCCCGTGCAGCACCAGGATGATCACGAAGAGGACGAACGCCTGACGCAGCGTCCCGGCCCAGCCGTCGAAGAGCGCCGACAATGTGAGGTTGAGGAACGTCGCACAGCCGTAGTCCACCGAGGCGGTGACCGCCACCAGACCGATCAGGTTCAGCCAGCCGGTGAACCAGCCGTGCACCGGGCGGCCCATGGTGGCCGCCCACCAGTAGATCCCACCCGCTGTCGGGTACGCCGACACCAGCTCCGCCATGCAGAAGCCGATGATCAGGATGAACAGCGAGATCAGCGGCCAGCCCCAGGAGATGGCGACCGGCCCGCCGTTGTTCCACGCCTGACCGAACGTGGTGAAACAGCCGGCCAGGATCGAGATGATCGAGAAGGAGATGGCGAAGTTGGAGAAGCCACTCCACTTACGGCGCAACTCCTGTTTGTAGCCGAGTTCGGCGAGCCGCCTGGCATCGTCGTCCAAAGGTTGCTCGGCGGTCGGCACGGGCGTCGTGGCCACTGCACACCTCCCTGAGGTGGATCCGGGTGCGAGTGGGCAAAGTGTCGACCCGGCCGATCAAGGCGGTCAATACGTAGTCGGCGGGAATCTCACCACCGTCGGGCTAATTGCGTTGCCGACCGGCGGCCCCGGCCGGCATCCTGGACCAGTGACCAGGCCCGACAAGGGCCTACCCCGGGCGCTCGGACCGCCCGACCCGGTGGCGCGGGGCACGCCTCTCTCTCACGTACGGCCATTCCGCCGTACCCGAAAAGTGCCCCGCGCCCCACTCCCCCTCGTGATCAAGAGGTTTACGTCAGAATCCCGACCGCGCCTGACCGAAAGCTCTTGATCACCGCGGGAAAGGCGTGGGTCAGGTCAGGAGGAGGCCGGCTACCCAGAGGGCCGCGACCAGAAGGCCGGCCAGGAACTCCACAAGCATCGACAGGCCGGCGGCCTTCAGCGCCTGCACTGTGGAGGGCCACGCCAGCTGGTTACTGCCCAGCCGGAGCCGTTCGGCCGCCCACACCCCGGCGACGAAGCCGAGCACCAGACCGACGACCGGCACCACGAAGAACCCGATGATGCCGAGCACCCCACCGGCGAGCAGCGTGGACGTCGGCACACCGGTGCGCTTCAGGTTCCGGCCCGGCCACGCGTACTTGATCACGGCGCCACCCCCGGCAACCACTGTGGCGGCGGCGAACACCGCCCAGCCAACCAGGCCCGCACCGCCGAAGACGGCCCAGAGCAGAACGCCGCCCCAGCAGAGCGGCAGCGCCGGCAGACCGGGCACCACCACGCCGGCCAACCCGGCCAGGATGGCCAGCCCGGCCACCACAGTCACCGCCGTCTGCGAATCCGTCAGGTCCACGCCGCCATCCTCCGTCGCCACCCTCCGGACCGGAACGGTCCCCCGCTTCCCGCCACGCCGCTGTGCCTGCTGGCTCGCTCGCTGCGCTCGCTCACGCCAACGCTCCGCCGCGCAGCCGGGTGGTGATCACGTCGGCCGGGGCGGGCGCACCGAAGTATCGGCCCTGCCCGGTGTCGCAGCGCAGCGCCCGCAGCCGTTCCGCCTGCACGCCGGTCTCCACCGCCTCGGCCGTGACCCACAACTCGAGGGCGTGCGCCAACCGGACCAACGCGTCCACGATCCGTTCGTCACGGTGGTCGGCCACCACGTCGGTCCCGTCCGCGCGGATGCCCTCGACGAACGGACCGGCGAGCTTCAGGCAGTGGATCGGCAACCGCCGCAGGTACGCCAGGTTGGAGTACCCGGTACCGAAGTCGTCAACGGCCAGCCGGACGCCGAGCGCGGCGAGCCGGTGCAGGCTGCGCAGGGGTTCACCGGCACTGCCCATCACGGCGCTCTCGGTCAGCTCCAGTTGGAGCAGCTCCGCGGGCAGTCCGCTGGTCTGCAGGGCGTCGGCGACGGTGTCCACGATGGCCGGTTCGTCGGCCTGCCGGGCGGCCAGGTTGACGCTGACCACCAGCCTGGCGTCGGGGAACTCCCGCCACCACCGTTCGGCGTCTTCGCAGGCCTGCCGCAGCACCCACTCGCCAAGCCGGACGATCAGGCCGGTCTCCTCGGCCAGGCCGATGAACCGGTCCGGCCCGATCAGGCCCAGCTCCGGATGCTCCCAACGGACCAGCGCCTCCACCGCGAGCATGGTGCCCTCCAGCAGCGACACGATCGGTTGGTAGTGCAGCACGAACTCGCCCCGCTCCAGTGCTGCGGGCAGCCCGGCGACCAGCGCCGAGCGGGCGATGTCCCGAGCGCCGCGCTCGGGGTCGTAGACCGCCCACCGGCCCCGGCCCGCCGCCTTGGCCCAGTAGAGCGTGGTGTCCGCTGCCTTCATCAGCTCGGACGCGGTGGTCTCCGAGGCCGGGCACTGCACGATGCCCACACTGGCCGAGACGGCCAACTGGTGCTCACCGACGTGGACCGGGGCCGCGACGGCGGCCAGCGCGGCCTCGGCGACGGCGACCGGGTCGTCGGTGTCGTCCCCTCCGTCGACGAGGATCACGAACTCGTCGCCCCCCATCCGGGCGACCAGGTGGCCGTGGTCGGCCACGCACGCGGCCAGCCGCCGACCGATCATCACGAGTAGCCGGTCACCGAGGTCGTGGCCGAGACTGTCGTTGATCGCCTTGAAGCCGTCCAGGTCGAGGAAGCACACCCCGACGCGCTGCCCGGCGTCAGCGGTGTCGAGCACCCGTCCCAACGTCTCGAAGAACAGCGTCCGGTTGGGCAGCCCGGTCAGCGGGTCGTGCAGCGCCTGGAAGCGCAGCCGCTGCTGGAGTTCGTACCGCTCGGTGATGTCCTCGATCATCGCGACGGTGAATCGTGGCCGGCCATCGTGGCGGATCAGCGAGACGGCGAGATCCGTCCAGACCACTGTGCCGTCCTTGCGGTGGTAGCGCTTCTCCACCCGGGCGGCGTCGTGCTTCCCCTCGATCAGCTCCTGGTAGAGCTCCCACATTCCGGCGGCGTCGTCGGCGTGGAACAGCGCCGCCACGTTGATCTCGCGCAACTCCTCGATCGAGTAGCCGAGCATGTCGGCGAACGCCTGGTTGACGTCGATGATCCGACCGTCCACGCCGGCGATCCCGATCCCGATCGCGGCGCCGGTGAACACCGCCCGGAACCGTGCCTCGCTCTCGCGAAGCGCCTGCTCGACCTCGTCGCGCGCCTGCCAGGCCGACCGGGCGATCCGCTCCTGCTGGCTGAAGGTGCGGTCGCGCAGCGCACGGGCGAACCCGGCGGCCAGCCCGCCCTGCACCGCCGCGATCCGGTCGGCGAAGTCAGCCGGCCGGTCACCGTCGCACAGCACCCGACGCCCGAAGGTCGCGCCGAGCGCGCGCAGCGTCCACTCCAGGGCCTGCGGCTCGGTGAGGTGCGCCTCCACCAGGGCCCGCCCGACCTCCTCGGCCGGGTGGGCACTGAACGGCTCCGACCGTACCGCCTGGGCCAGCCGGAGCGTGTGCGCCAGCAGCAGCCGCTCGGTCTCGGCCACGCTGAGCGGCACGAAACCGAGCCGACGCACCGCGCGGGCCCAGTCGGCGGCGTACCCCTGAGCATCCGCCCGACCGGCGACGACCCCGGCGGGGTCCCGGCCGGAATCGACCCCGGCGGGATCCGGGACGGCGGCCACGAGATCAGCCGGCGGGCTGGTCGTACCGGGCGACGCCCCCGAAGGCGCCGAACCGCTCCGGGTGCTCGTCCACGTCGGACGGTGCGTCCGGGCGCCAGAGCGGCATGTGCACCACGCCCGGTTCCACTACGGTCCAGTCGCCGAAGAAGCCGGTGACCTGAGCGCGGGAGCGCAGGGTGATCTCGGTGGCGGTGCGGGCGGAGAGGCGCTGGGCGTCCAGCATCTCCTGCGGCTGGTCCTCGAAGGTGGAGTGGGAGACGACCAGGAAGCTGCCCGGCGCGGCAGCGGCCCGCAGGGTGGCCAGGATCGCCTCGGGCCCGTCGGCGTCCGGGATGAAGTGCACCACCCCGGCCAGCAGGATGCCCATCGGACGACTGAAGTCGATCAGCCCGAGCTGTCGGGTCTCGGCGAGGATCCGCTCCGGCTCACGCAGGTCGGCGTGGATGACGCCGGTCAGCTCGTTGCCAGCCAGCAACTCCCGGCTGTGCGCGACGGCCACCGGGTCGATGTCGACGTACACCACACGGGCCTTGGGGTTCACCCCCTGCGCCACCTCGTGCACGTTGCCCACGGTGGGAATTCCGGAGCCGATGTCGAGGAACTGGTCGATGCCGGCGTCGAGCAGCACCCGGACGGCCCGGCGCAGGAACTCCCGACCGGAGCGCATGGTGGCGGCGAGATTCGGGGTCATGCTGGCGATCTGCTCCGCCAACTGCCTGTCGATCTCGAAGTTGTGCGCCCCACCCAGAAAGTAGTCGTACACCCGGGCCGCGCTCGGCCTGGTCAGATCGATCTCGGTCGGCAGTCCGTCCGGCATCAGCGTGCTCCCCAGTTCATCGCCGCGGCGCGGGACGGCACCGGCGTCGGGGCGCGCAGCGGGCACGCGTGGGCACCGGTCGACCCGCGGGTCGTGTGGTGTGGACCACTCTAGGCGGCTGACTCCAGCAACAGCGAGATGCCTTGACCAACGCCGATGCACATGGTGGCCAGAGCCCGACGGCCGCCGCGACGGCGCAGCTCCAGGGCGGCGGTCAGCGCCAACCGCGCGCCGCTGGCACCGAGCGGGTGCCCCAGCGCGATGGCCCCACCGTTCGGGTTGACGTGGTCGGCGTCCACTGGCAGCCCCAGTTCGCGCAACACCGCCACTGACTGCGCGGCGAACGCCTCGTTCAACTCCACCACGTCCACAGCGCCCATCTCGACGCCGACGCGGTCGAGCAGCTTGCGGGTGGCCGGCACCGGGCCGATCCCCATGATCCGGGGCGGCACACCGGCCGCCGCCGCGCCGACGATCCGGGCCAGCGGGGTCAGGCCGTACCGGGCGACCGCCGCCTCGCTGGCTACCAGCAACGCGACAGCGCCGTCGTTGACGCCCGAGGAGTTGCCGGCGGTCACCGTGCCGCCGTCGCGGAACGGGGTGGGCAGCGCGGCCAGCTTCGCAAGCGTGGTCTCCCGCGGGTGCTCGTCGACCTCGACCAGCCGGGTCTCCCGACGACCGGCCGGCACTGACACCGCCACGATCTCCTCTGCGAACCGGCCGTCGGCCTGGGCCTTGGCCGCACGCTGCTGCGACCGGTACGCGAAGGCGTCCTGCTCGGCCCGGCCGACGCCGTACTCGGCGGCCACGTTCTCCGCCGTCTCCGGCATCGAGTCGACTCCCCACCCGTCACGCATCAAGGGGTTCACCAACCGCCAGCCCAGTGTGGTGTCGTACACCTCGGCCGAGCGGGAGTACGCCGACGTCGCCTTCGGCATGACGAACGGCGCCCGGCTCATGCTCTCCACCCCGCCGGCGATCATCAGCTCCGCGTCTCCGGCGACGATGGATCGGGCGGCGGTGGCGAGCGCGTCCAGGCCCGAGCCGCAGAGCCGGTTGACGGTGCTGCCCGGCACCTCCTCGGGCAGGCCGGCCAGCAGCGCCGCCATCCGGGCCACGTTGCGGTTGTCCTCGCCGGCCTGGTTGGCGCAGCCGAGCACGACGTCGTCGACTCGCGCCCAGTCCACCGACGGGTGGCGGGCGACCAGCTCTCGGATCACGTGCGCGGCCAGGTCGTCGGGGCGGACGCCGGCCAGCGCGCCCGCGTACCGGCCGATCGGGGTGCGGACACCGGCCACCAGGTATGCCACGGTCATCGCGAGTCCTTAGGGGGTGCAGACGGCGGGGGTGGGCACGCCCACCGGGTCACGAGGGCTGCCGGCCGCCAGGATATCCGCGCCGGCAGCGGATAGGTTGACGGCATGGCCCGGGCCCAGTTCAGCGCAGAGACCAGCGGCGGCGGCGCGTTCGTCCGCCAGCCGAACCGGTTCACCGGTCGGGTCACCGCCGACTCGACCTCGCCGCCCGGCGGCGGCCCGGACGAGCAGGACCGTTGGCCGCTGGAGGCCGGCCGTTACCGGCTGATCTGGTGCCGGGCCTGCCCGTGGGCACACCGGGCGAGGATCGTGCGTGGCCTGCTCGGGCTGGACGACGCGATCTCGCTGGGCACCGTCGACCCGATCCGGGACGAGCGGGGCTGGGCGTTCGCCCTCGACCCGGACGGCTTCGACCCGGTGCTCGGCGTGAGCTTCCTCTCCGAGGCGTACCTGGCCACCGACCCGGACTACACCGGCCGGGTGACGGTGCCGGCGCTCGTCGACGCCCTGACGGGTCGGGTGGTCACCAACGACTATCCGCAGCTCACCCTCGACTTCTCCACGCAGTGGCGGTCACTGCACCGTGCGGGGGCGCCGGACCTCTACCCGGAGGCACTGCGCCCCGAGATGGACGCGCTGATGGCCGAGATCCACACCGACGTGAACAACGGTGTCTACCGGTGCGGGTTCGCCACCTCCCAGCAGGCGTACGACGAGGCGTTCCGGGCGCTCTTCGCCCGGCTGGACGCGCTCTCCGAGCGGCTGTCCGGGCAGCGCTACCTGATGGGCGACGCGATCACCGAGGCGGACGTGCGGCTGTTCACCACGCTGGTCCGCTTCGACGCCGCGTACCACGGGCACTTCAAGTGCAACCGCAACAAGCTGACCGAGATGCCGGTGCTCTGGGCGTACGCCCGGGACCTGTTCCAGACGCCGGGTTTCGGCGAGACGGTGGACTTCGACCACATCAAGCGGCACTACTACGGCACGCATCGGGAGATCAATCCCAGCGGCATCGTGCCACTCGGGCCGGACGAGTCCGGCTGGAGCACGCCGCACGGGCGTGGCTGAGCCCTGTCGGCCGGCCGCCCCGACCGCGACGAGGGCCCGCGGCGAGGTCGCCCGCCGGGTCGCCGGGTCCGCGGCGGCCGGGTGCATCCTCGCCGGTGCGGTGGCGGTGACGCTCGCCGTGGTCGCCGGTCCCGGTCCAGGGCTCACCGGGTACGTCAGCGAGGCGGGCATCGCCGGCAGCGCCCACGCCGCGACGTACCGGATCGGGATCCTGGCCCTTGCCGGCGCGTTGCTGCTGATCGGCGCGGCGCTGCCCCCCGGGGTGTGGGCGGCGGCCCCTGCGCTGCTCGCCACCGGGGCCGTGTTCACCGCCGTGTCCGGGGCGGTGACCTGCTCCGGCGGCTGCCCGCTGCCGCCGTTCGAGCGCGCGACGGCGGCGGACCTGGTGCACGGCGGCGCGAGCATCGCGGCGACTGCCGCCGTGGTCTTCGCCATGATCACGCTGGCCGTCTCCGGGCCGGCCGGACGGACGGTGCGTCGGCTGGCCGGCGTCGCCGCCGCGCTGGCCCTGCCGCTCTGTGCCACTGTGGGGCTGGCGATGCTCGTGATCGGTCGAGGCCCGGTGGTGGGGGTGCTGGAACGCCTGATCCTCGCCCTCGCGGTGCTGTGGGGCCTGGGCACCGCCACCGCGCTGGCCCTCTGTAAGGAGCCTCACGCTGTCCGGTCCTTCCGATGAGCGGGAATCGGCGTATCGTCGGCCAGCGATGACCAACGTCTGGGGCCTCACTGTCCGCCTGTATGTCGATCTCCGACTGCAGGCCAGTGGCATCTGTCCGGGCTAGCCGCGTTCCTACGCCTGCCCCGATCGGACCGGACAATTGGATACATCCTCATGCCCTTCAGCCTGCGCAAAATTCCCTTCTCCGTGCAGATCCTGCTCGGCCTCGTGCTCGGCGTCGCGCTGGGCTTCATTGCCCGCAGCAACGACCTGAGCTGGCTGACCAGCACCCTGCACACAGTCGGTAGCCTCTTCGTCCAACTACTCAAGCTGGCCGTGCCGCCGCTGGTCTTCACCGCCATCGTGGTCAGCGTTGTCAGCCTGCGCGGCGTCGCCAACGCCGCCCGGCTCGCCGTCAAGACCCTGCTGTGGTTCGGCATCACCGCGCTGATCGCGGTGAGCATCGGCATCGGCCTCGGCCTGCTCACCAACCCGGGCAAGGGCGTGACCCTCGACCTGGGTGGCGCGGCGCCGCCGAAGAACACCGGCTCGTGGACCGACTTCCTCACCGGCATCGTGCCCACCAACCCGGTCGGCGCGTTCGTCGAGGGCAACGTCCTCCAGATCGTCTTCCTCGCCGTCGTCATCGGTGCCGCGGCCCTGCTGGTCGGCGACGCCGCCGAACCGTTCGTGGCGCTGAACCGCT
Source organism: Micromonospora sp. NPDC048842 (assembly GCF_040649935.1). NCBI lineage: Bacteria > Bacillati > Actinomycetota > Actinomycetes > Micromonosporales > Micromonosporaceae > Micromonospora > Micromonospora sp. NPDC048842. The sequence continues at coordinate 330,931 of NZ_JBEZGK010000006.1, forward strand.
CCCTGCTGGAGATCGTCCAGAAGGCGCTCTGGTGGGTCATCCGGCTCGCCCCGATCGGCACCCTCGGCCTGATCGGCAACGCCGTCGCCTCGTACGGCTGGGACCTGCTGGCCCCCCTCGCGAAGTTCACCACAGCCGTCTACGTCGGCTGCGCCATCGTGCTGTTCGTGGTCTACCCGCTGGTGCTGATCCTGGCCGGCCGCCTCAACCCGCTGCGCTTCTTCGCCGGCGCCTGGCCGGCGATCGAGCTGGGCTTCGTGTCCCGCTCCTCGGTCGGCACCATGCCGGTGACCCAGCGCTCAGTCGAGCGACTCGGCGTGCCCCGTGAGTACGCCTCGTTCGCGGTGCCCTTCGGCGCCACCACGAAGATGGACGGCTGCGCCGCCATCTACCCGGCCCTCGCCGCGATCTTCGTGGCCCAGGTGTTCGGCGTGCAGCTCGGCATCGGCGACTACCTGCTGATCGCCTTCGTCTCGGTGGTCGGCTCGGCGGCCACCGCCGGTCTGACCGGCGCGATCGTGATGCTCACCCTGACCCTCAGCACGCTGGGCCTGCCGCTGGCCGGCGCCGGCCTGTTGCTGGCCATCGACCCGATCCTGGACATGATCCGCACCGCCACCAACGTCGCGGGTCAGGCCCTGGTGCCGACAGTGGTCGCCGCCCGCGAGGGCACTCTCGACCGGGCCGCGTACGAGTCCGCCGGCCGGCGGGACCTGACCGACCCGGAGCCGGTCGCCGACACCCGGCCCGAGCTCAGCCCCGTTCCTGCCTGACCAATTCACCAGCACGGCGACGGGCCCCTCTCCCCGGGGGCCCGTCGCCGTGTCGGAGAGGATGACCCCATGAGTTCCCTGTTCACTCCCCTGGCCCTGCGCGGGGTCACAGTGCCCAACCGGATCGCCATGGCACCGATGTGCCAGTACTCCGCCGGCCCCGACGGCCTGCCCACCGACTGGCACCTGATCCACCTCGGCAGCCGCGCGGTCGGCGGCGCCGGCCTGGTGCTGACCGAGGCGACCGCAGTACTCCCCGAGGGCCGGATCAGCCCACAGGACACCGGCCTCTGGTCCGGTGCGCACGTCGACGCCTGGCGACCGGTGACCGCGTTCGTCGCCGCCCACGGCGCGGTGCCGGCCGTGCAGCTCGCGCACGCCGGCTTCAAGGCCTCCACCTACCGGCCGTGGGCGCCGGAAAGCGGTGGCGTGCCGGACGCCGAGGGCGGTTGGACGCCCGTCGCCCCCGGCTCGGAGCCGTTCACCGCCAGCTACCGAACGCCGACCAGCCTCGACGAAGCCGGCATCGCCGGTGTGGTCGAGGCGTTCGCGGCCGGAGCCGTTCGCGCACTGGACGCCGGCTTCGCCGCCGTGGAGATCCACGCCGCCCACGGCTACCTGCTCAACGAGTTCCTCTCGCCGCTGACCAACCACCGCACCGACGCGTACGGCGGCGACCGGGCGGCCCGGATGCGGCTGACCCTGGAGGTGGCCCGCGCGGTGCGCGCCGCTGTCGGCGAGGACGTGCCGGTGCTGACCCGGATCTCCGCCACCGACTGGGTCGAGGGCGGCTGGACGATCGAGGACAGCGTGTTGCTCGCCGGTGAGCTGGCCGGCGTCGGCGTCGACCTGGTCGACGCGTCCTCTGGTGGGGTGAGCACTGACCAGCGCATCCCGCTCGGCCCGGGTTACCAGGTGCCGCTGGCCGCCCAGATCCGTCGCGAGGCCGGTGTGCCGACCGGCGCTGTGGGCCTCATCGTGGAGCCCGAGCACGCCGAGCAGATCGTCGCCGGCGGCGAGGCCGACCTGGTGCTGCTGGGTCGGGAGTTGCTGCGCGACCCGTACTGGCCGCGCCGGGCGGCCGCGAAGCTCGGCGTCGCGTACTCCGGCCCCGCCCAGTACGCCCGCGCCTCCTGATCCCGACCGGTCGGGCGGCCGCCGCGTGAGCGGCCGCCCGACCGTCGGTCAACCGGCCAGGTGCGACCAGTCGCCCTCCAGGTCCTGCCAGGCGCCCTGAGCGGCCACCGTCCCGCCGAGCAGCACCACCACGTGGTCGGCCCGGACCAACGCGGCGCGCTTCGCGGTCGAGCCGACAACTGTCACCCCGTGGCCACGCAACGCCTGCCAGAGCGCCAGCTCGGTGGTGACGTCCAGCGCCGACGACACGTCGTCGGCGACCAGCAGTTCGGTACGCGGGGCCAACGCCCGGGCCAGCGCCAACCGCTGCAACTGCCCGCCGGAGAGCCGGGTGCCCTTGTGCCCGATGAGCAGGCCCAGCCCACCACCGGCGGCGGCCAGGTCATGGTCGAGCTGGGCGGTGCTGACCGCCCCCGCCGCGTCCACCTGGTGCCCGAGGGCGATGTTGTCGGCCACCGTGCCGGAGAGCACCCGGGGCAACTGCCCGACGTAGCCGACCTGGTTGGGACGCAGGAACAGCTCCGGCTCGGTGACCGGGTCACCGTTCCAGGCCAGCTCGCCGGTGTGGTGCACGATCCCGGCCAGCCCGCGCAGCAACGAGGACTTGCCCGACCCCACCGGCCCGACGACCAGCACCAACTGCCCCCGCTGCACGGTCAGGTCCACGTCCCGGACGGCCACCGTGCCGTCGGAATGCACCACCCCGAAGCCGCGCAGCTCGAGCCGGCGCAGCGGATGCCGGGGCGGCATGGTCGGCGCGGGCGCCGTCCCGGTGGTCAGGTCGACCTCCGGCACCCCCGCCGAGTACGCGCTCACCCCGGTCATCGCCGCAGTACGCCGGGTCCAGACCCGCGCCGAGGGCAGCTGCGAGATCAACGACGCCGTCGTCCAGGCGAACCAGCGGGCCGCGCCCAGTGTGGAGACGGCCACCAGCACCGCCCCGGCGGACAGCGAACCGTTCAGGTAGAGCGCCCAGGCGCCGATCGGCAACAGCCCACTGGCCATCGACGGTGTGGAGCGCGCCCACACCTGCACCGAGATCTCCCGTCGCTGCCGGTCGCTGCGCAGCACGTCGAGGCTCGCCAGGTGGCGCAGCACCGCAGTGGTAGCGCCGGCGAGCTTCACCGTCCGCGCCGCGGAGAGCGCGGAGACCAGCGCCGTGGCGAAGGAGGCCCGCGCGGCCACCGTCGCCCGGGCCGCACGCTCCAGCTTCGGCCCGAACAACGTCGCGGCCAGCCCGGAGACGACCATCGTGCCGAGGAAGAACAGCCCGGGTACGACGCTGCCGGTGACAGCCGTCATGGCGACCACGAGCACCAGCGCGACGGTCTGGTCCAGCACGTTGTCGGCGAGCTGGACCACCCGCTCGGTGTCCCCGCCCTGAGCCACCACCTCGGCGGGAGTGTGTGAGCTGACCCGGCGCGGCCCGGTCTGGCCGTGCACCAGGCGAAGGCCGATCCGCAGCATCTGCCGCACCCACCACTGCGGGAACCAGACGTGGGTGTAGAACGGCAGCGGCAGTGTGACCAGCAGCCCGGCGACGATCCCCATCGCCGGCAGGTACGGGTTGCCGGTCCCGTCGACCAGGTCCGCCCAGAGCCAGGGCAACACCGGGCCGTCCAGCCCGAGCAGGCTGAGCCCGAGGAACAGCACGATCGCGGCCGCACCGTACCGGGGATCGTTTGTGCAGAGTCGGAAGATCTCCCGCAGTGTCCGGGCCGGCGGCACCGGCGGCAGCGGCGGCGGATCGGCCCGGGTCGGCCCGACCGCGCCCTGCGTGCTGTCGGGCGGTGTCACCCGAATGGCCTGCCCGTTCGGCTCGACCTGCGTCAATGCCGGCTCGGTCGACCAGGCGGCGGCCTGCTCGGTCGCCGCGACCGGTTCGACCCGCACGGGTGCCGGCTCGCTCGGCCACGCGTCCGGGCCGGGGCCGACCAGAAGGTCGGTGCCGACGCCGGTGCGACCGGCCGGCGCCACAGCGGCGTACGAGGCGGCGTGGCTGGTCGCCAACAGTTCGGCGAAGCGGGTCGACGTCTCCAGCGGACCGGCCTCGACCACCGCGCCGTCGGCCAGGACGACCACCTCGTCACAGCGGCGCACCGAGGAGAGCCGGTGCGCGATGACGATGCCGATCCGGTCGCGCAGCAGACGTTCGGTGGCCCGCTGCACCCGCGCCTCGGTGACCGGGTCCAGCCGTGCGGTGGCCTCGTCGAGGATCACCACGTGCGGCTCCCGGACCAGGATGCGGGCGAACGCCACCAACTGCTCCTGACCAGCGGAGAGCACATGCCCGCCCTCCCCCAACCGGGTCGTCAACCCGTCCGGCAGCTCCGCGATCCAGCTGGCCAGACCCAGCTCGTCGAGCGCCCGAGCCGCCGCGTCGAGCAACTCCCTGTCGAAGAGCGCCACGTTCTCGGCGAGCGTGCCGGCCAGGATCTCGGTGCGCTGCGGCACCAACGCCACCCAGCGGCGCAGCTGCTCGACGTCGAGATCGCACAGGTCGGTGCCGCCGAGGAAGACGGTGCCCGGCGGCACGTCGACCGCCCGGGTGAGCACCTTCGCCAACGTCGACTTGCCCGAACCGGTCCGCCCGATCAGCGCGTACGAGCGACCGCGCGCGAAGGTGAGGCTGAGCCCGCGCAGCGCGGCCCCCCGGTCACTCTCCCCGTACCCGAATGTCAGGTCCCGAATGCGCAGGTCACCCTCGCTCGGGCTGGCCCCGCCGACCGGCTCCTGCCGAGCCTTGTAGAGCAACTGCACCCGCGCCCACGCGCCGAGCGCCTCCTGGATCTCCGGCACCATCCGGCTGACGTGTTCCGCTGTCGCCCCGAAGGCCAGGGCGAGCAGCCAGATGGCGGTGAGGCGGGCGGCGTCGATCCGGCCGGTGGCCAACGCCCAGGCACCGCCGAGCACCACAGCGCCGATGCCCGCCCGGATCGTCGCGGTGGCCACTGTCGCCACCCGGGCAGACAGCACCCAGACCACCAGGCCACGGGACAGCACTGCGGAGGCCCGCCGGGCGTACAACCGCAGCACGTACGGCCGCGCCAGACTGGTCCGTACGTCGTCCTGGCCGTGCACCGCCTCCTCCATCACGGCGGCCAGGTCGGACCACGCCTCCTCTTCCGCCATCCGGGCCGGGCCGATCCGCGCCGTGGGCCGGCGCAGGCCGACCGCGAGCACCACAGTGAGCAGCAGCATCGCGATCCCCGCCGGCCACCACACGAACAGCGCCACGACCATCGACAACAGACCGACGCAGAGGCCCTGGGCGAGCCGGGTGCCCTGGTTACGAATTCCCGACGCCACCTGGTAGACGTCCCCGTCGATCCGGTCCAGCAACTCGCCCACCGGAGTGGTCTCCAGGGTGGGCAGGTCCTGCCCGAGGGCGACGCGGCAGAGCCGGCGACGCACGTCGGCGGACCAGTCGGCGGTCAGGCCGGCCATCAGCAGACTCACCGCGAGGTCGCTGAGGACCACGGCGACCAGGGCTGCGGCCAGTACGGCGAAGAAGCCAGCCGAACGATGCACCAGCACCGCGCCGGCCAAGGCCGATGCGCCCGCCTGCCCCGCGGCGCCCAGCACGATCAGGACGGCCACGATCGTCACACGACGGGTTGAAGTCCCCCACAGATCACGGAGCAGGCGCATGGAAAGTCCTCCGGGACGTGGGTGGCGGAGACCTCAGCCTGCCGGCACCACCCCCTCAACTCAACCGATTTTCCGGCCTCTGAGCTGGACTTCCGTCAGTTCCACCAGCGCGGGCAGCCGACCTGCTCGATGCCGCTGCCACTGCCGCGCCGCCCGATGCCTGAACCAGACAGGGGGCACCGAACCGGCGGTTTTCGGTCAGTGCCGTCAGCGGCCGGAGCGGGCCGGCAATTCCCGGCCCAGTGGCCGGACCAGGGCCGATGGTCCTGGGTCAGAGCCGGCGCGGTGGGCAGGTCGGTGCGGACAAGCCCGGGCCGGGGCGGACATGCTGGGTCAGGGCCGACAGGCCCGAGTCGGGGCGGACAAGCTGGGTCAGGGCCGACAGGCCCGAGTCCGAGCCGGCGGAGCCCTTCCGTCGTTGCCGGCACCCTAGGCGTTTTGCCTGATCTAGTGCGATTTAACCAACCCCGACGCCCGACAGAGCCTTCTTGATCGACTCGGGTTTCGTGACGTCGGGGTGTCCGGGAGTCCGGGATGCCCCGACTTCCGTGAACCCGAGTGGATCATTCCGGGTGAGGGGCGATTGGACGCCAGGGGTTCCGGTGGGTGTGGGTGGTTTGCCCGTTGGTGGGGGTTTGTGGGGTGTGGTCGGGTGCACTCGTGGGCCGGAATCATGGCCGGGCCGGGGTCGTTACACACCCTGACGATCGCAGCACCACCGACCCGCCTGCCCGACCGTGAGGGCTGGTCGCGCAGGCTGGAATGCCAGCCTCCACCCGCTCGTTACAGTCCCCACGAACGACCGACAGGCACCGCCACGACGAGGGTGCCGGCGAGTGGGCCAATCCCGGAATGACCCCGGCCCGCCGGTCGTTACACATGGTCCCGGCGCCACGAGCCCCCCGCTCGCAGGTCGCCGACCCCGACACCCCGACACGGTGTCACCCCCTCAGACTTTTTCCCCTTTGTTTGTGCAGCGCCGGACGAGGTGCTCACACCCTTGCCGCCGTCCCCCCTTTTGGCGGTGTGGGTGTCCTACCCCCGAAGGAGCTACCCCTCATGAACACGATCTTCCGTAAGAGCATGCTGTCCGTTGCTGGTCTCGCGTTCGCCGGTGGTGTGTTCGCCGG